>NZ_JBVVQU010000009.1:0-145365 GCF_055811555.1 Mesorhizobium sp. WSM4813 | reverse complement strand
CCTCCTACAGGAAGTGAATCACGAACGTCGCCTCACTGGAATCCCCTCTCGATTCAACCTGAGCGTCCGACGCTCTAATATTGAGCGCGCTGTCTTTGGAAGGACAGGGTAGCGCTCTGGCCACGATCTATTGCATCGACACATCGGCTCTGATTGGCGCCTGGTACGAACGCTACAAGCCAAAACGTTTCCCGAAACTATGGGATCAGTTCGACAAACTGATTGGTGAAGGTCGGCTTGTGTCATCATTGCTAGTGCAGGTTGAGTGTGCGAAACGCTCGCCCGAGCTGCACGAGTGGCTGAAGGAGCGCGAGCACATGTTCATCGTGCCCGACCAAGCCATCCAGCGGCGTGTCCAACATGTGCTGAACACTTACACTGGCCTGGTCGCCGCCGGCAAAGAGAAGTTCGCGGCTGACAGTTTCGTCATCGCTACGGCCGAGGTCCATGGCTACACTCTCATCACAGAGGAAACCGGCCCCGACAGCCTGCGGAAGATCCCCGGTGTTTGCAACGCCATGGGATTTCCTGGTGCAACCTTATGCAGCTGTTTGATGCCGAAGACTGGATCATTGGCTAGCTGGTATGGCGTGGAAACGCCTTAAGCTCTCCGAGAGAGACAACGCACCCCTGCCCAATCCAGTTGCCGAAGCCGGCGGTTTCGTTATGTCATGCGCGCCCCCGTTAGCAGGGCGTCACCTGAATCTCGACAAACCCTACCCGACGAACTGGCGGGCGAGGATCAGCACGGCGGCGCCGGCCAAAAACATCGCCATAAGCCCGCCGCGCAGCGAGACCAGTCCGGCGACGATCAATGCCGCCCATTCGGCGGGTCCGGCGCCAAGCGCCGCGGGCGCCACCAGCGTCGTCAGCACCGCCGCCGGGACCGCGTTCAACCCGGCCTCGACGCGCGGGTGGATGTTTTCGAAGCGCGAGATCACCAGATGCCCCCCGATGCGGGTCAGATAAGTGGCGATCGCACCGGCGATGATGATCCACAAGGTCGTGCTCATGGCCGCGCCTCCACACCGCTGTGATGCGGCGGCAGGATGACCGCGAGCAGCACGCCGGCCACGGCGCCAATGGAGACGTGCCAGGGCGAGCCCACTGTCTTGTAGGCGATGAGGGAGGCAGCGGCACTTGCGACGACCACCGGCAGCCACAGTGGCCGTTTGCGAAAGCTCATGACCAGTCCGAGAAAATAGATCGGCAGCAGGAAATCGATGCCCAGCGCATGCGTATCGGGAATGAGCGTGCCGAACATCGCGCCGAGCGCGCTTTCGGTTACCCAGAACACATAGACCGGCAGACCAAGCCCCATGTACCAGGCGAAGCCGACCGTCTCGTCGGCCTCCGCCTTACGCTCGGCCACCGCGAACTGCGGATCGGTCAGGATGAAATAGCCGACAGCCTGCTGCACCAGCGGCCAGTGCGCGATGCGCCGGCCGATACCCGCTGAGTAGAGCACATGGCGGAAATTCACGGCGAAGATCGACAGCACGATCAGCCATGGCGCGACATGCTGCCCGAACAATTCGATGCCGACCATCTGGCTGGCGCCGCCGAAGACCATGGCGCTCATCAGGAAGGCTTCGAGCACCGTGAAACCGTTGTCGACGGCGATAGCGCCGAACAGCAGCGCAAACGGCGCCGACGCCACTACGACGGGCATCGAGAGCCGCACGCCTTGCCAAAAATCGCTTTTCGCGCCGTTCTCGGAGATTGCTTCCGCCGACATCGACCACTCCCTCGGGAATGGTCGTATGTAGGGAGCACTGCCTGCCTTGTCACACCAATTCGCTTGAGCCAAACGATCAGCGGAAATGATCACCGAGCCATGTTGCACGTTCATCGGTCCGGAGCTTAGTCCACCGGGACCTTGCCTTCGATCGCCCTGCCCCAGTCGAGCAGCGGCTTGGCCCGCAAGGTGAAATCGACGAGCTCGTCGACCAATGCCGGCCCGTGGATTCCCGCAGGGTCGATTTCGTGCCGGACGGCGAAATGCCGGTTGCGGATGGCCGCCGCGAGATCGGCCTCCGTGACATGCTCGAAGCCGCGTGGCGCTCGCTTCATGCAACCTTCCGCATCAAGTTCGAGACGGTTTTGCTTCAGCGCATTGATCAGCGCCCGGAATTCACCCGGTCGCGTCTTGATCGCGTTGCGCATCGCCAAGAGCAGCGCCGGCCCGGGCTGCCACCAAGCAACGCCGGCAAAGCAGCGCTCAAGTCCGATATGGATGAAAAATACGCCCTGTTCCATCTTGGTGCCGTCAGGCGAAAGGATTGCCGACAGATGCCGGTTGTAGGGTCGTTTGTCCCTGGCGAAACGTACGTCGCGATTGATCCGGAACAGCGACTTCTTGCGATCGCCGCGCAAACCCAGCCCTATCGCCGCGAACCGCTCGGAGAGCGTTTCGACCAGATCGCCGAAGGGGTCGCGCAGCTCGCTTTCGAAGAGATCGCGGTTTTCCAGAAACCACTCCCGGCTCTGATGAAAATCGAGTGCCTTGAGGAAGGGAATGGCCTTTTGGCCGAAACCGTTAAAGGCCACCGTCACGCCTTGCCGATCCGCGCCAACCACGCATCCTCGTCGATCACTTCGATGCCGAGTTCGGTGGCGAGCTTGAGCTTGGAGCCCGCACCTGGTCCGGCAACGACGAGATCGGTCTTCTTCGACACCGAGCCGGCGACCTTGGCGCCGAGCTTTTCGGCCATCGCCTTGGCCTCGTCGCGCGACATCTTTTCCAATGCGCCGGTGAAGACCACTGTCTTGCCGGAGACCGGCGACGACACGCCACCGACCGGCTCCTCGTCGAGCACTGTTACTTCCGACAGCAATGCATCGAGCGCCTGCCGGTTATGGTCTTCGGCGAAGAAATCGACCACCGCCTCGGCAACGATCGAGCCGATGCCGTTGATGCCGTTCAACTCCTGCCAGGCAGCGTTGCCAGGGTCGCCCTTGCCGGCCGGCATGACGGCGTTTTGCCCGGCTTCGCGGAAAGCGGCAAAGGAACGGAAATGGCGGGCCAGCCGCTTGGCGTTGGTCTCGCCGATGTGGCGGATGCCGAGCGCATAGAGGAAGCGCGAGAACTCGACTTGCCGCCGATCGTCGATTGCTGCGAACAGCTTGCGTACCGAGGTCGCGCCGAAACCGTCGACATTCTCGAGCTTGGTCAGCGATGCTGCCTGCCGTGCCTTTAGCGTGAAGATGTCGGCCGGCGAATAGATGCGTAGTGACGGATCCTCGGCATGGAAGAAGAACTCAATCTGCTTCTCACCGAGCCCCTCGATATCAAAACCACCTCGGGACACGAAATGGCGCAGACGCTCGACCGCTTGCGCCGGGCAGATCAATCCGCCGGTGCAGCGCCTGACTGCTTCACCTTCCTCGCGCACGGCGTGGCTGCCGCAGGCCGGGCAAAGCTCTGGGAATGCATATGGCACACTTTCGGGCGGCCGCTTTTCCATGACCACGTCGATGACCTGCGGGATGACATCGCCAGCACGCTGGATGCTCACCGTGTCGCCGATGCGAATGTCGCGGCCTTCGCGGATCGGCTGGCCGTTGTTGCCGATGCCCTTGATATAGTCCTCATTGTGCAGCGTTGCGTTGGTCACCACGACGCCGCCGACCGTCACCGGCACCAGCCGCGCCACCGGGGTCAGCGCGCCGGTGCGGCCGACCTGGATGTCGATGCCGGTCAGGATCGTCGTCGCCTTCTCGGCCGGGAATTTGTGCGCAATCGCCCAGCGCGGCGAGCGTGAGACGAAGCCCAGCCGCTGCTGCAACTCTAGGCTGTTCACCTTGTAGACGACACCGTCGATATCGTAGCCGAGCGTCGCCCGGCTGGATTCGATCAGCCGGTATTGCTCGAGCAGCCCCTCGACGCTGTCGAGCAGTTTCATCAGCGGATTGACCCTGAAGCCAAAGCGCTCGAACGCCGCCACCATACCCATCTGCGTGTCGGCGGGCATGGCGCTCACCGCGCCCCAGGTATAGGCAAAAAACCGCAGCGGCCGGCTGGCTGTGATAGAAGTATCGAGCTGCCGCAACGAGCCTGCCGCCGAGTTGCGCGGATTGGCAAAAACCTGCTTTCCGGCTTCGGCATTGCGGCGATTGAGTTCGGCGAAATCGGTGAGGCGCATATAGACCTCGCCCCGCACTTCCAATACTTCGGGAAAGTCCCCCGAAAGCACATTGGGAATCTCGGCGATGGTGCGGGCGTTGGCCGTCACATCCTCGCCGACCTGGCCGTTGCCGCGCGTTGCCGCCGTCACCAGCCGTCCGGCCTCGTAGCGCAGCGACAGCGACAGACCATCGATCTTCGGCTCGGCCGTCATCGCCAGCGGCGCGTCGGCGCCGAGCCTGAGGAAGCGGCGAATGCGGCCGACGAAATCGATCACATCCGCGTCGGCAAAAGCGTTGTCGAGCGACAGCATCGGAACGGCATGGACGATCTTGCGGAATTTCTCCGAAACCGCCGCACCGACTTTGCGGGACGGCGAATCCTCGCGCACGAGGGCGGGAAACCGCTGTTCGATGGCGAGGTTGCGCCGCCGCAGCGCGTCGTAGGCCGCGTCCGAAATCGTCGGCGCGTCCTCGGCGTGGTAACGCTGGTCGTGAGCGGCGATTTCCTCGGCCAGCCGCTTCAGCTCGCTGGCTGCTTCACTTTCGCTGAGCGTATCGACTGGTTTATCGGACATGCACTGCTCCTCGACGCTTGACCCCGAAGACCGGAACGATTTTCGGGGTCATGCGCAAAAATCAACTTGCTTCAGCGTCCCGCGTTCGAAAGGACGCGCGGCGCAGCAGCGGTGGCGCGTCACAATAGATCAGGATTTTGAGAAAATCATTCCTGAGCAGCAGCATGGAGCCACATCCTGACTCGACCCACATCGCCGAGCATGAGCTCCGCTATGCCGCGGTTGTGTTCTCTCGCAGCAGCCGCTCGGCCGCCGCGCGTGCCTCGTCGGTGATGGTCGCTCCGGCCAGCATCCGCGCGATCTCTTCCTGCCGCGCCGCCCGGTCCATCTCAGCGATGCCGGTGGCGACGCGATCGGCGCTGCCGGATTTCGAGATCAGGAAATGCGTCGCCGCGCGTGCCGCCACTTGCGGCGCGTGCGTAACCGAAAGCACCTGCACACGCTTCGACAGCCGCGCCAACCTTTGGCCAATGGCGTCCGCCACCGCACCGCCAACGCCGGTGTCGATTTCATCGAAGACCAAGGTCGGCGCCGAGCCGCGGTCGGCCAGCGCCACCTTCAGCGCCAGCAGGAACCGCGAAAGTTCGCCACCGGAGGCGACTTTCATCATCGGGCCCGGTCTTGTGCCGGGATTGGTGCGCACCCAGAACTCAACCTGGTCGATGCCGTCTTCCATGCGGCTCTCGGCCTCACTTGCCATCTCGACGATGAACGCGGCCCGTTCGAGCTTCAGGGCCGGCAGTTCGGCCATCACCGCCTTGGTCAATCCGACCGCCGCCGCATGGCGAAGCGACGAAAGCTGTGCCGCGGAAATGTCGTAGGTCTCGCGCGCGGCGGCGGCTTGCTTCTCCAGCCCGTGCAGGCGCTCCTCGCCGGCATCGAGATCGACAAGGTCGGCGGCCATCGTGTCGCGCAATTGCGCCAGATCGTCGACCGCCACACTGTGCTTGCGTGAGGCGGCGCGCAGCGAAAACAGCCGCTCCTCGGCCTGTTCCAGCCGCCGCGGATCGTATTCGGTGGCGCGAAGCGCCGCTTCCACGCCCGATTGCGCCGCGTCGAGCGACAGCATCGCCTCATCGAGCGATTTGACCACATCGTCGAGCAGGCCGGGCACCTCGGTCACCTTGCGCTGCAGCCGCCGCAACAGGCTGGCGAGTTGCGGCAAGGGCGAGGACGGGCCCGAGAGCACATCCTGCGCATCGTGGATTTCCGAGGCGATTTTCTCCGCCCTCATCATTGAGGCGCGCAATTCGGCAAGGTCGGCTTCCTCGCCGGGCTGGGGATCGAGCTTCGCCAATTCGGCGACCGCGGCGCGCAGATAGTCGGCCTCGCGGGCCGCCGCCTCCACCTTGGCGCGATGTCGCGAAAGTTCGTGTTCGCAGGCCCGCCAGTGCCGCCATGCCTCGCCGGTCGCCCGCACAGCACCAAGATGACCGCCGAAGCTGTCCAGTAATTCGCGATGGGCGCCGGGATCGACCAGGGCACGCTCGTCATGCTGGCCGTGGATCTCAACCAGCGCGTGACCGACGTCGCGCATCAGTGTCACGCTGGACGGCTGGTCGTTGACGAAGACGCGGGTGCGGCCATCCGCCGTCTGCACGCGGCGCAGAATGATGTCGCCATCGTCCTCGATAGCGTTGTCGGCAAGCAGCATGCGGGCAGGATGGTTGCGCGGCACATCGAACACGGCGATGACCTGGCCCTGTGCCACGCCATGCCGCACCAGCGAGGCGTCACCGCGGGCGCCAAGGGCCAGCGACAGCGCGTCGAGCAGGATGGATTTTCCAGCCCCGGTTTCGCCGGTCAGAACCGAAAGACCGGACGAGAAGTCGATGTCCAGCTTCTCGATCAGAACGATATCACGGATCGACAGTCTGGAAAGCATGGTGGCGCGCCGCTCAGGCGCCGGTGATCAGCTTCCCGGCCTTGGCGATCCACGAGCCCGCATTCTCGCGCGGCTCGAGCCCACCAGTCTGCAGGAGCTTGTAGGAATCCTTGTACCACACGCTGTCGGGATAGTTGGTGCCGAGCACAGCCGCGGCAGTCTGCGCTTCCGATGTCAGCCCCATCGCATAATAGGTTTCGGTAAGGCGCGCGAGCGCTTCCTCGACATGACGCGTGTTGGAATAGGTCTCCACCACGAGGCGGAACCGCTTGACAGCGGCGATATATTCACGGCGCTCGAGATAGTAGCGGCCGATCTGCATCTCCTTGCCGGCGAGCTGGTCATTGGCGAAGCGGATCTTTTCCTTGGCGTCGTCGACATATTCGGAATCGGGCCAGCGCGTCACCAGATCCTGCATCGTCTGCACAGTCTGGCGCGCTTCCTTCTGGTCCTGGGTGACATCCCTGATTTGCCGGTAGTAGCTCAGCCCGATGATGTACTGGGCATAGGCAGCGTCGTCGGTCGACGGATAGAGCGTGAGATAGCGCTTGGCCGAACCGATCGCCTCGGTATAGTTGCCCTGGCGATAGTCGGCAAAGGCGCCCATCACCATCGATTTGCGGGCGTATTCCGAATAGGGATGCTGGCGGTCGACCGCACTGAATTTGCGGCTCGCCTCCTGCAGGCGCCCGGCATTCAGATTGGCGAGGCCCTGATTGTAGAGAACGTCGGCCGGCTCAGTCTGTTCGACATAGGTCGACAGGTCGACATCCTTCTCGGACGACATGCAGGCCGACAGGAACAGCGATGGAACAAGCACCGAAAGCGCCAGGAAAACAGCCCGATGCGGCGCTTTCGATTGACCAATTCGCTTGAAGAACATGATTGGATTCCGCCCTTTCGGCGTCATTTCAGTCGACATTTCGCCCTGGGGCAGCAGGCATAACCATAATCGCCGTGCCCGGCAACGCTATCTCCGGCCAATCGCGCATTTTTGTGGCAGCCTGGCGCAGCCCGCACACTTGCGAGATTTCGCCGGCCAATGGTGCATTCATGCAACACAGGCCGGCGGCCATAAAACCCGAAAAACTTTAAGAATCAGATCATCCAGGGCGCGTAAACAGGCGCATAGACGGCGCTCATCTCGGCGGTACGACCGCGCTCGCGGCGTGTCGTCTCGACGATCTCGAACGCCGAACGGTCCGACAAAAGGCGGCGCAGCGCTGCCGCATTCAGCCTGTGGCCGCCGCGATAGGAACGAAAGCAACCAATGAACCGGGCGCCGGCCAACGCCAGATCACCCATGGCGTCCATTGTCTTGTGGCGCACGAACTCGTTGGGATAGCGCAAGCCTCCCATGTTGATCACGCGGTTGTCGTCGCCGATCACCAGGGAGTTTTCCAGCGAAGAGCCGAGCGCATAGCCAGCTGCCCACAGCCGCTCGACGTCCTTCATGAAACCGAAGGTACGGGCCCGCGCGATATCGCGGCGGAAAATGTCGGCGTTCATGTCGGATGCGAAAAGCTGACGGCCTATCGCAGGGCTTTCGAAATCGATCTCGATTTCGAAGCGCGTGCCGTCATAGGGCCTAAACTCCGCCCAGGAGGCACCGTTCTCGATGCGAACCGGCTTGACCAACCGGATATAGCGGCGCTTGACCGGCAGCGTATCGATGCCCGCCTGGTCGATGGCCTCCACGAACGCCATGGCGCTGCCGTCAAGGATCGGAACCTCATGGCCGTCGATCTCGATGACGACATTATCGATGCCGAGCCCGAATAGCGTGGCCATCAGGTGTTCGACTGTGGCGATATGCTCGCCTGCCGGATCGCCGAGCATGGTGCAGAGATCGGTGGCGCCGACCTCGGAAACGAGCGCACGGAACTCCCGGTCCTCGCTTCCATTCGAAAGCTGGAACACGACACCCGTATCAGCGTCCGCCGGCAGGAAATGAACGGTAACGGAATTGCCGCTGTGAACGCCGGTGCCGGTCAGCGTCGCGCGCGATTTAAGTGTCGTCTGATAGTCGTGCAAAACAAACCCCATAGCCCAAACCGCCTACGTCCGCTTCATTAGCCCAAGGGCGCGGCTCTTTGATCGGCAGGCAGGGCCACTTCCCCGAATCCCAGCAAACCGAATTGATCGCGGCGAAGATAGTGGTCCAGCAGGAAGTCTCCAAATCACGGTTTCTTACTCTCTGTAACCGCAATCCGAAGCGGATACGGTCTCGTAACTCCCTGTTTTACAAGCGCTTTTAACATCAACAGGCAAACAATTTCTTGTCTGCCTGTTAACAACTGTTACGGACCGTTAACAGGTCAGTTGGCCTGGCGGCGCAGGAATGCCGGAATCTCCAGCTGATCGTCTTCCTGGACAGCCCTGCTCTGCGGCGTCAGCCGGCCCTGGTCGTCCAACTGGCCGCGGCGTGGCGCGTAAAGCTGCGGATCCTGGCTGGCAAGGCGGCGCACTTCGGGTGCCGCCTGGCGCAGTTTCGGCTCGCGCGGCTGCGCCGGCTGCAGCCGTGCGGGCTCTTCTTCGCGGCGGGTAAGGCCGTTCGTCAGGCGCTTGAGCAGTCCCATCGGGCCGCTGTTCTCATGGTCGGCCGGGCGGCCCTTGGCTTCCACTTCGGCTTTCACCACGGGCGGAAAGTCCTCGACGCGCGGCATGCGCTGTGGCGCTGCGGCTGACGGCTGAAGCATTTCACGCTGCGGCGCGGGCTGCATCGCTTGCTGAACCATTGGCTGCACCATCGGCTGCGGCTGGGCCGGCGGCGCCTGGAAGATCTTGCTCTGCGGGCGGAAATCTTCCGCATGGGTAGCCGGCGCGGGACGCGCCATCGCCGCGGCATTCGCCTCGGCGAGCTGGATTGCCTCGGCTACAGGATCGGCGGCGCGTGGCTCGTAGCCTCCCTGCTGGACAGGCGCCGGACGGCTTTCCGTGACCGGAGCGGCCGGGCGGCTGACCGGCTTTGGCGGAGCCGTGCGGATGGCGATCGGCGCGGCGGCGATTTCTGCTGCCGATTTGTCGATGCCGGTAGCAACCACCGAGACGCGGATAACGCCTTCGAGATCCTCGTCGAACGTCGCACCCAGGATGATGTTGGCTTCCTGGTCGACCTCCTCGCGAATGCGGGTCGCGGCTTCGTCGACTTCGAACAGGGTCAGGTCGCGGCCGCCGGTGATCGAGATCAACAGGCCCTTGGCACCCTTCATCGAGGTCTCGTCGAGCAGCGGGTTGGCGATCGCGGCTTCGGCGGCGGCCATGGCGCGGCCCTCGCCGGAAGCTTCGCCGGTCCCCATCATCGCCTTGCCCATCTCGCGCATGACCGAGCGGACGTCGGCGAAGTCGAGGTTGATCAACCCTTCCTTGACCATCAGGTCGGTGATGCAGGCGACGCCGGAATAGAGCACCTGGTCGGCCATGGCGAAAGCGTCGGCGAAGGTCGTCTTGTCATTGGCCAGCCGGAACAGGTTCTGGTTGGGGATGACGATGAGGGTATCGACGCATTTCTGCAATTCCTCGATGCCCAGATCCGCCGTCTTCATGCGGCGCTGGCCTTCGAAATGGAACGGCTTGGTGACGACGCCGACGGTGAGGATCCCCTTCTCACGCGCAGCACGTGCAACAACCGGCGCCGCCCCCGTGCCGGTGCCGCCGCCCATGCCGGCAGTGACGAAGCACATATGGGTGTTGGAGAGATGATCGACGATCTCGTCGATGCATTCCTCCGCCGCCGCGCGCCCGACTTCCGGCTGCGATCCCGCACCCAGGCCCTCGGTGACATGCGCGCCGAGCTGGATCAGGCGGTCCGACTTGGACATGGTCAGCGCCTGCGCGTCGGTATTGGCGACCACGAACTCGACGCCGCGCAAGCCAGCGGTGATCATATTGTTGACGGCATTGCCGCCGCCACCGCCAACACCGAACACGGTGATGCGCGGCTTCAGCTCGGTGATGTCCGGCTTTTGCAGATTGATGGTCATTGTCTCCGTCCTTTGCCTTTCCCGCCGCTTCGCCGCTGCGGCCGCCTATGGGGCTGTCCCCGTCAATTTAAAAACTGTCTCTCAACCACTGACTCATTCGATGCAGTTTTCCGCCTGTTCCAGTCATCCTGAGACCGGAAATTCCTTTCGCCGGATGGCTCTCGAAATTCGCCATCTGCGGATAGATCAGAAGCCCGACCGGCGTCGAGAAAGCCGGCCCCTTGGCCGCCTCCGGCAGGCCCGCCACGCCGAGCGGACGGCCGATGCGCACATTACGTCCGAGAATGCGGCGCGCCGCCTCGGGCAGGCCCGAAAGCTGGCTGGCGCCGCCGGTCAGCACGACGCGCTTGCCGACGGCGTTGCCGTAGCCGGACCTGTTCAGCCGGTCGCGCAACAGTTCGAGCGTCTCGTCGATGCGCGCCCGGATGATGCGCGTCATCACCGAACGCGGTATCTGCAGCGGCACCTCGCCATCCTCGCCGATCGGCTGTATCGAGACCAGGTCGCGGTCGTCGGCACTGCCGGGCAGCGCCGAGCCATGCATCACTTTCAGCCTCTCGGCGGCGTCGAGCGAGGTCGACAGGCCCTTGGCCATATCGAGTGTAACGTGGTTGCCGCCGATGGCGATGGCGTCGCCGTGAACGAACTTGCCTTCCGAAAACACCGAGATCGTCGTGGTGCCGCCGCCCATGTCGATGCAGGCCGCGCCCATTTCGAGTTCGTCGTCGACCAGTGCGGCAAGCCCGCTGGCATAGGGCGTCGCCACCATGCGCTCGACCGAGAGGTGCGAACGGTTGATGCAAAGCTCCAGATTGCGCAACGGTGCCGCATCACCCGTCAGCACGTGCATGTCGACGCCGAGTTGGTCGCCAACCATGCCGCGCGGATCACGCACGCCGCGCTCGGCGTCCAGTGAAAAGCCGACGGGAAGCGAATGGATCACCTCGCGCTCGGCCCGGAGCGCCTGCTTGGCGCCGGCGGCAAGCACGCGTTTGATATCAGCCTCGTCGGCCTCATGGCCACCGAGGTTGATGGTTGCCGAGAAGCTTTCGCTCTTCAGCCGGCCGGCCGTCATGTTGACGATCAGCGAATCGACGGTCAGGCCGGCCATGCGCTCGGCGGCATCGACGGCAAGGCGGATGGCGTGCTCGGCCCTGTCGAGATCGATAACGACACCCGATTTCACGCCTTGCGATTTCTGGTGGCCGATGCCGATCACCTGGATGCGATGCGAGCGCCCGCGCAGCAGCATGCCGTCCTCGCGCGGCTTGAGCTTGGCCACCACGCAGCAGACCTTGCTCGAGCCGACATCCAGCACCGTCATGATGCCGGACCGGCGCGACGAGGCATCGCTGTTGCCGCCAAGCCAGCTCATATCTTCGTCTCCGGCTTGCGCTTCGGCGTTTTCGGCTTTTCCTTGAGTGCGGCCTGACGCTGCGTCGCCGCCTCCGGGGTCAACTGGACGACGAGACGATCGGAAAGGCGCATATCGACGGCGGCGATGTCGCGCGTCAGCAGCCCGTTCTCGCGGTCCATCCTGACCAGATCGGCGATCGCCTGGTCCTCGCCATCCTCGGGAAGCTTGACGGTGATGCCGTTCTCCAGCTTCAGGTCCCAACGCCGTTCGCCGATGCGGATATAGCCCTTGATCCGTGCGGCAAGCTCCGGATATTTCTTGATCCCGGCCAGAAAATCCGGCGCCTTGGCCGGCGCGCCGGTGCCCACAATCAGCGGCAGCAGCGACTGCTTGCCGCCGGAGAATGGCGCGATCACGACGCCAGACTGCTCGATGACGGAAAGCTCGCTGCCCTGCTGCCAGAGCGCAAAAGGCTCACGCTCCTCGATGCGCACCTCCAGCGTGTGCGGATAGACCTTGCGCACCGCGGCAACCTCGACCCAGGGCAGCGTGGCGATGCGGCCCCGCGCGGCTTCGGCATCGAAGCCTATCAGCGACGTCCAGCCATCGAGTTGCATCCTGTCGAGAATATCGATCTCGGAGGTTGAGCGGTTGCCGACGACCTTGATCTGGTCGACGGCAAAGCCGGTGCGGGCGGTGATGCCCTGGACGATACCGTCGACATGTCCGCCGAGGTAGGCGCCATAGGCACCGCCCGACACGAGCAGCGCCGCCGACAGCATGGCTGCGGAAAACGACGGCACCTCGAAATCGCCCTCGCCCAGGCGCGCCAGCACGCGCGCCGGCCGGCGAAGCAGACGCGGCAGCACGAAATGGTCGAACGACAACGACACACCGAACAGCGTCGGCCCGGCCGCGCCCTTTCCCTTGCCCTGTCCCCACTTCAACGCAGACACGAAGCGTCCTCCACCATCCAACTCAACAAATCGCCGAACGAGTGTCCCGCCTGCGCGGCGATTTCAGGCACCAAGGATGTCGGCGTCATGCCCGGCTGAGTGTTGATCTCGAGCCAGACAACTTCGCCGTTCTCGGAGTGTCGATCATCATAACGGAAGTCCGACCGGGAAACGCCCCGGCAGCCGATAGCTTGGTGAGCCTTGAGCGTCAGTGTCTGTATTTTTTGGTAAATATTCGGTGAAATTTTTGCAGGGCATTCGTGTTTTGATCCGCCCGCGACGTATTTTGAATCGTAGTCGTAGAAAGAATGGCCGGTCGGAATGATCTCGCAAACGCCGAGAGCCACGTCGCCCATCACCGCGCAGGTCAATTCCCGCCCGTGCACATAGCGCTCCACCATGACGGTATCGCCATACTTCCAGTCGGACGAACCGATGACCTGCGGCGGATGCGACTGCCCTTCGTGCACGATGACGACGCCGAAGCTCGACCCCTCATTAACCGGTTTGACGACATAGGGCGGCTTCATCGGATGCTTGTTCTGGATGGCGAAGCGATTGACCACCTTCGATTCGGCAACCGGGATGCCGACGGACTTGGCGATCTTCTTGGCTTGCTCTTTGTTCATGGCAAGCGCCGAGCCGAGCACGCCGGAATGGGTGTAGGGGATAGCAAGATATTCGAGGATGCCTTGGATGGTGCCGTCCTCGCCGAAAGGGCCATGCAGCGCATTGAAGGCAACATCAGGCTTGAGCTCAGCCAGCACCGATCCGACATCGCGCGAGACGTCGACGCGAGTGACCTGATAGCCTTCCTTCTCGAGCGCGTCAGCACAGGCTTTCCCCGAAGACAAAGACACGGGCCGCTCGGACGAGAACCCACCCAGAAGGACGGCCACGTGCTTGCTTTTCATTTCCCGTCATTCCTCTCACGGCGGGCCCTTTCACGGCGGGTCTGCATCTCACATGCCCCGGAAAAGGGCCACACACTCAAACGCTCGGAGCAGTCCTGCTCTCATGATTTCCGCAACATCGAGTCCCCGAGTCTCCCGGCAGGTTGCCCCTGACGGAAAAACGCTGGCAACGCGTCGAAACGACTCAAATCAGGAAACGCTTCAGGGCAGAGAATCAGAGAGTTGAATCGCTGGCAAGTCCTTACGATTCCGAGAGATTCACTTTCCGCAAAAACGGCAGCGAAAACTGTGTTGTGAGTCCCTAGAGCAACTGTCCGAGGAATTCCTGGACCTCGTGCCCCGGCCGGAAATTGCCGATGCGCTTGATTTCCCAATGCAGCCGGATGCCCGACCTTTCGAGCACGCGCGCGCGCACCGTCTCGCCAAGGTATTCAAGGTCGTAGCCGGTCGCGGTTCCCGTGTTGATCATGAAGTTGCAATGCATCGGCGACATCTGCGCGCCGCCGATCATCAGCCCCCGACAGCCCGCTCTGTCGATCTCCTTCCAGGCCGAGGTGCCCTCCGGATTCTTGAAGGTCGAGCCGCCGGTCTTTTCCCGGATCGGCTGCACGGTCTCGCGATGATGCTGGACGGCGTCCATCGCCGCCTGGATCGCGGCCTTGTCTGCCAATATCCCTTCGAAGACTGCCGATGTGAAGATCAGCCCGGCAGGTGCTGCCGAATGGCGATAGGCATAGCCCATATCGGCGTTGCTCAGCGTATGCACATTGCCCTTGCGGTCGAGCGCCCGCACCTCGACGACGCGCTCGCGCGTCTCGACGCCATTGGCGCCGGCGTTCATCCTCAGCGCGCCGCCGATAGCACCCGGAATGCCGTGGTAAAATTCAAAGCCGCCTATACCAGCCTGATAGGCGACAGCGGCAAGGCGCTTGTCGGGGGTGGCGGCACCCGCCTTGATTGTGGTCGGCGCAATCACTTCGGCCTCGCCAAAGCCCTTGGCCGAAAGCCGGAGGACGAAACCCGCAATACCGCCGTCGCGGACAAGCAGATTCGAGCCGATGCCGACGATGGTCAGCGGTATCTCTTCGGGCACTGCTCTCAGGAACGCGGCGAGATCGTCCTCGTCGGCCGGCTGGAACAGCGCGTCGGCCAGTCCGCCGGCGCGAAACCAGGTGATCTTGTCCATCTCGGCATTGGGCGTGATGCGGCCGCGCAGGCCGGCAAGCCGGCCGCCAAGCTTGTCGATCAACGCTTGGCCGCGCATCATGAGGCAGTACCGCCGAGTTCCCTGGGCAGCGCGTAGGCCCATTGCGTGATGTTGCCGGCACCGAGGAAGACGATGAAATCGCCTGGTTTCGCCAGATCGCGGATAACCGGCGCAATCGCCGCAGGTCCTTCGATGTAGCGCGCGTCGCGATGGCCGCCGGATCGGATGCGCGACACCAATGCCTCAGACGTCACCCCGTCGATCGGCTCTTCGCCTGCCGCATAGACCGGCGCCACCATCACCGTGTCGGCGTCGTTGAAGCAGACGGAAAACTCGCCGAACAGATCATGCAGCCGGGTGAAGCGGTGCGGCTGGGCAATGGCGATGACGCGGCCCTTGGTGGCGTCGCGCGCCGCCCTCAGCACCGCCGCGATCTCGACCGGATGGTGGCCGTAATCGTCGAATATATCGACCCCGTTCCACGAACCGGTACGGGTAAAGCGCCGCTTGACGCCGGCAAAGGACGACAGGCCCTTCCTGATCGCCTCGGCTGAAAGACCGAGTTCATGCGCGACGGCGATCGCCGCGGTCGCATTGGAGACATTGTGACGGCCGGGCATCGGCAAGCGCAGGCCTGATATCGTCGACTGGCCGCGGGTCTTGCGGTCGCGGATCACCACGTCGAATTCCGAGGTCGGACCGTCCATGCGGTGATTGGTGAAACGCACGTCCGCCTGCGCGTTCTCGCCATAGGTGATGACGCGACGGTCCTCGATGCGGCTGACCAGTGCCTGCACCTCCGGATGGTCGGTGCACATGACGCCGAAGCCGTAGAACGGCACGTTCTCGACGAACTGGCGAAAGGCCTCGCGCACCTTGTCGAAGGAGCCATAATGATCGAGATGCTCGGGATCGATGTTGGTGACGACGGCAATCTCGGCCGGCAGCTTCAGGAAGGTGCCGTCGCTCTCATCGGCTTCGACCACCATCCATTCGCCGTCGCCCATGCGGGCGTTGGTGCCGTACGCATTGATGATGCCGCCATTGATCACGGTCGGATCGAGCCCGCCGGCTTCGAGCAGCGTCGCCACCATCGAGGTCGTCGTCGTCTTGCCATGCGTGCCGCCGATGGCCACTGCCTGCCGGAAGCGCATCAGTTCGGCCAGCATCTCGGCGCGACGGACGATGGGAAGCAGTTTCTCGCGTGCGGCCTTCAGCTCCGGATTGGACTTCTTGATCGCCGTCGAGACGACCACCACTTCGGCATCGCCGATATTATCGGCGTGGTGACCGACAAAGCACTCGATGCCCTTGGCGCGCAGCCGCTGCACATTGGCACTGTCGGCCTGGTCGGACCCTTGCACCTTGTAGCCGAGATTGTGCAGCACCTCGGCGATGCCGCTCATGCCGATACCGCCGATGCCGATGAAATGCACAAGGCCGATCGTCTGCGGCATCTTCATGCGTGCGTCTCCTTCCTGAATTCCGATACGCTTTTCTTCGACGCAATAGCCTCTGTCAGATCGGCGAGCAACCGTGCCGCGTCCGGTTTTCCGGCCGATTTCGCCGCCGCCGCCATTGTGGTCAGCCGCTTCGTATCGTCAATCAACGCGCCGACGAGCGCAGCGATGCGCTCGGGCGAGAGCGAGGATTGCGGATGCACTTCGGCGGCATCTGCCGCTGCCAATGCCGCGGCATTGGCTGCCTGGTCGTGGTCGAGCGCGTGCGGATAGGGCACCAGCAGCGCTGGTCGGCCGATCACCGCGATTTCCGATACGGTCGATGCGCCGGATCGCGACATCACCAGGTGCGCCGCTGCCATGCGCACCGCCATGTCGGTGAAGAAGGGCGATACCTCAGCCTCGACACCAAGGGCGGCATAAGCCGCCTTCACCCGCTCGACATCGTCGGCGCGGGCCTGTTGCGTGATCACCAGCCGCTTGCGTTGTGCGTCGGAAAGCTGTGCTACCGCCGCTGGCATTACGTCGGAAAAGAACTGTGCGCCCTGGCTGCCGCCGAACACCAGAAAGCGGAACGGCTGCTCCCCGGTCGAAATCACATAAGGCGTCTTTGCCGCCTCAAGCACTTGCGGCCTGACCGGGTTGCCTGTCGTCACCGTCTTGACGCCGGCAGCGCTTGAATCTTTCGGCAAGAACCCGCCGGCGATGGCATCGACGCGGCCGGAGAGCGCCCGGTTGGCGCGCCCCATCACCGCGTTCTGCTCGTGGATCAGCGTCGGCACTTTGCGCCGCGTCGCCGCATAGAGCGGCGGCAGCGTCGGATAGCCGCCGAAGCCGACCACGACGGCTGGCTTGATCCGGCCGATCACGGCGGATGCTTGCCGCACGCCCCCCCAGATCTTCCAGAAGGCGGCGAGCACGGCGAAAGGATTCTTGGAGCCTATGGTCGCCGACTGGATCGGATGGATGCCTGCGGCCGGAAACTGGCCGGCAAAGCGCTCGGCACGATCATCGGTGGCGAGATGCACCGTCCAGCCGCGCCTGATCAGCTCGTGCGCCAGCGCTTCGGCCGGGAAGAGATGCCCGCCCGTGCCGCCGGCCGCCAGAAGGATCGAGCCCTTCGACATCTCACTCCGCCAGCATGGCGCGCTGCGATGGTGCGAAGCCCAACTGCTTGCGCTTTTCCGGCCGCTTGCGCGTCAGCGCCAGCACCATGCCCATCGAGATTGCGATGGCGATCTGCGAGGAGCCACCATAGGAGATGAACGGCAAGGTCATGCCCTTGGCAGGCATCAGCTGCAGATTGACGGCCATGTTGATGACCGACTGCAGACCGAAGACCGTGACCAGGCCGCCGACCGCATAGCGTGTGAAATCGTCCTGCTCCTTGAGCGCGGTGCTGAGGCCGCGCAGCACGATGAAGGCGAAGATGGTCATGATGAAGAAGCACATGATCAGTCCGAACTCCTCGCCGGCCACCGAGAAGACGAAATCCGCATGGCTGTCGGGTATGACTCGCTTGACGGTGCCCTCGCCCGGCCCGACGCCGAACCAGCCGCCATTGATCAGCGCATCGCGGCCCATGTCGACCTGGAACGTATCGCCCTCGCCGGTCATGAAGCGATCGATGCGGCCGGCGACATGCGGGAACACCGTATAGGCGGCGAACACGCCGCCGATGCCGGCAGCGCCCAGCGCGATGATCCACAGCCATGGCAGACCGGCCATGAAGAACATCACCCCCCAGGTGCCAAGCACCAGCATTGTCTGGCCGAAATCAGGCTGCGCCACCAGCAGCGAAATGACGAGGGCCAGCAGCAGCATGGCGAACAGATTGCCTGGAATGTCGGGCTGGCGCTTGTGTTCGGCAAACAGCCAGGCGCAGATGACGACGAACGCCGGCTTCAGGAATTCCGACGGCTGGATCGACACGCCGGCGAGCGACACCCAGCGCCGCGCGCCCTTCACCTCGACGCCGATATAAAGTACCGCCACCATCAGCACCAGCATGATGCACAGCATCGCCAGGGCCATGCGTCTGATCTGCCGCGATTCCAGGAAGGAGACGGCCAGCATCACGCCAAGTGCAGGAATGGTGAAGATGATCTGCCGTGTGGCGAAGTGGAAACTGTCCAGGCCGATGCGCTGGGCCACCGCCGGGCTTGCCGCGAAGGACAGTACGATGCCGAGTCCCATCAGCGACAGGAACGCAGCCAGGAACCAGCGATCGACCGTCCACCACCAGGTGGCAACCGGGCTTTTGTCGAGACGGCTTTGCATTATCGTGCCCCTCCGATGAGCTTCACGCCATCAATAGTGCTCGCAGCTTGCCTGAAGGCTTCGCCGCGCACTTCGAAATTCTTGAACTGGTCGAAACTGGCGCAGGCCGGTGAAAGCAGCACCACCACCTCGCCGTTGTCATCATCCCTGGCCGCGTCGCTTGCGGCATGCTCGACTGCTGCGGCCAGCGTACCGGAGATCTCGTAAGGCACCGCCTCGCCGAGCGTCGCCGAGAAGGCTGGTGCGGCCTCACCGATCAGATAGGCCTTGGCGATGCGCGGAAAGAGGCCGCGCAACGGCTCGATACCACCTTCTTTCGCCAACCCGCCGGCGATCCAGTAAATGCGCGGAAAGCTGGACAATGCGGGCGCTGCCGCATCGGCATTGGTCGCCTTGGAATCGTTGATGAACAGCACATGGCCCTTGCGGCCGACCTGCTCCATACGGTGCGCCAGCCCGGGAAAACTCTCCAGCCCTGACTGGATCTCGCCCAGCTCGAGCCCGACCTTGAGGCAGGCGGCGATAGCGGCCAACGCATTCTGCGCATTGTGCTGGCCGCGCAGCGAGCCGATGCCTTCGAGAAAGGCAACGCGGCTGTAACGGCCATGCACCGCCTCCATCAGATTGGTGCCGTCGGCGAAATAGCCGTCGGTCAGCGGCAGGCGCTTGGAAATGCGGATGACATGCCGGCCTGCCCGTTCCAGCCGGTCGGCGAGCTGGGCGCACCAGGAATCGTCGACACCGACGATTGCCGTCTCGCTGCCGGCCGCCAGCCGTTCCTTGATCGCGGCGTAGTGCTGCATCGTGCCATGACGGTCGAGATGATCGGGCGTCAGGTTGAGCAGGACGCCGGCGGTCGGATTGATCGAGGGCGCCAGGTCAATCTGGTAGGACGAGCATTCCACGACATAATGCCGCCCAGACTCCGGTGGATCGAGCGTCATCACCGCGCGGCCGATATTGCCGCCCATCTGCGTGTCGCGTCCGGCCGATTTCAGGATATGCGCCGTCAGCGCCGTCGTCGTCGATTTGCCGTTCGTGCCAGTAATGGCGATGAAGGGCGCTGCCGGCGCCAGCAACGTCCGCTGCCGGCAGAACAGCTCGATGTCGCCAATGATCTCGACGCCTGAAGCGCGTGCCAGCTCCACTGTCCAGTGCGGCTTCGGATGCGTCAGCGGCACGCCGGGCGACAGCACGAACGCCGCGAACTTCGCCCAGTCGGCGCCGCGCAGGTCGCCGGTCGCGATACCGACGGCCGCGGCATTGGCGACGCTGCCGGGATTGTCGTCCCAGGCCAGCACATCCGCCCCGCCCTCGATCAACGCGCGCGCAGTGGCGATCCCCGAGCCGCCGAGCCCGAAGAGCGAAACGCGCTTGCCTGCGAAAGATGCGGCGGGGATCAAGCGACCTCCTATCTAAGCTTCAGGGTCGACAGGCCGACCAGCGCCAGGATGACGGCGATGATCCAGAAGCGGATCACCACCTGGCTTTCGGTCCAGCCGAGCTTCTCGAAATGATGATGGATCGGCGCCATCAGGAACACGCGCTTGCCGGTCATCTTGAAGTAACCGACCTGGATGATGACCGACAGGATCTCGACGACGAACAGGCCGCCAACGATGACCAGCACGATCTCGTGCTTGGTGGCAACTGCGACCGTGCCGATCAGGCCGCCCAAGGCCAGCGAGCCGGTATCGCCCATGAAGATCGCCGCCGGCGGTGCGTTGAACCATAGGAAACCGAGGCCGGCGCCGATCACCGCGCCGAGGACCACCGCCAATTCGCCGGTGCCGGGCACGAAGTGAATCTGCAGATATTCGGCGAACACCGCATTGCCGGAGAGATAGGCGATGACGCCGAAGGACGCCGCTGCGATCATGATCGGCACGATCGCCAACCCGTCGAGGCCATCCGTCAGGTTCACGGCATTGCCGGCGCCGACGATGACGAAGCAGGAGAACGGGATGAAGAACCAGCCGAGATTGACGAGAAACTCCTTGGCGAAAGGAAACGTCAGCGACGACGAGAACGGCGCCTGGCCGTTGTGCATGATCACCCAGGCGGCGATGCCGGCGATGACGAATTCAAGCCCCAGCCGCGCCTTGCCGGAAAAGCCGAGATGCGATTGCTTCGTCACCTTGAGATAATCGTCGTAGAAGCCGATCGAGCCGAAACCCAAGGTCACCAGCAGTACCACCCAGACATAGATGCTGGACAGGTTCGCCCACAAAAGCGACGAGCCAATAATGCCGCACAGGATCATCAGACCGCCCATGGTCGGCGTGCCGGCCTTCTTGAAATGCGTCTGCGGCCCGTCGGCGCGGATCGGCTGGCCCTTGCCTTGCCGCAGCCTCAGCGAATTGATGATAGCCGGTCCGAAGATGAAGACGATCAGCGCCGCGGTGATCAGCGCGCCGCCGGTACGGAAGGTTATGTAGCGAAAGACGTTGAAGACCGAGATCTTGTCCGCGAATTCGACGAGCAGTGTGAACATGCGATTCGGTCCCCGGACCTGGCTCTAGGCCTGTTTGGCGGTTGTGGCTACCACCGGAAATTTGCTGAGCAGTGCGTCGACCAACTTGGAAAACCCGATGCCTTTCGACGATTTGATCATCACCACGTCGCCGGGCTTCAGCGCCGACAGAAGCACCAGTTTCAGATCCTCTGCGCCGGCGCGATACTCCGTCTCGATCTCATCAGGCAGAATGTCGGCCAGCGCCCGCATCTCCGGACCGGCGAGAAAGACCGTGCGCGTTTCGGTGCCGACGATGAGATCGGCAAGGGCTGCATGCAGCTTCGCCGAATGGTCGCCGAGTTCGAGCATGTCGCCGAGCACCGCGATACGCCTGCCTTCGCCCGATACCGGCGTCGCGTTGAGCAGCGCCATTGCTGCGCTCATCGACGCCGGATTGGCGTTGTAGCTCTCGTCGATCAGCGTGATCGGACCTTTCGGGTGGCGCAGCACATGGCGCTTGCCGCGTCCGCGTTCGGCCGAAAGATCGGCCAGCGCCGTCGCCACCCTAGCGATGTCGGCGCCGACCAGATGCGCGGCGCCCAGCACGGCCAGCACGTTCTGCACCATGTGTCGGCCCGGCGCGCCTACCCTGGCGGTGATCTCCTGACCGCCGATCTTGGCTGTGATGACAGAATGATCGGCATGCAGCGTGCATTCGAGCAGCTTGAAGGTCGCACGGGCATTCTCGCCAAAGCCGTAAATATGCTGGACGCCGGCGGCTCTCGCCAACTTGTCCAGAAGCTTCCAGCGCGGGTCGTCGCGGTTGAGAAGGACAGCACCATCCGGTTCCAGCCCCTCGAAAATCTCGGCCTTGGCCCTGGCGATCTCCTCCAGATTACGGAAGAAGCCGAGATGTGCCGCGGCGATCAGCGTGACGATGGCAACATGCGGCCGGACCATCTTGACCAGCGGCCGGATCTCGTCGGGATGGTTCATGCCGATTTCGAAGACGGCATAGTCGCAATCCATCGGCATCCGCGCCAGCGTCAGCGGGACGCCCCAGTGGTTGTTGAAAGATTGGGCCGATGCATGCACCTTGCCGACCACGGACAGCACATGGCGCAGCGCTTCCTTGGTGGTGGTCTTGCCCGCCGAACCGGTCACCGCAATGATCCTGGCATTCGAGCGCGCGCGCGCGGCCAGCCCTAGCTTTTCCAACGCGGCGAGCACGTCCTGCACGACGATCATCGGCGCAGTCAGCCGCCCGAGCGACGGCAGCTTGCCCTCGGCGACGACCAGCACGCCGGCGCCGGCCTTGATGGCGGCGGTCGCGAAATCATGGCCGTCCATCGCCTCGCCCTTGATGGCGAAGAAAGCATCGCCCGGCTCAAGGCTGCGGCTGTCGATCGAGATGCCGCTGATGCCCTCCGGCATCGGACCGAGCGGTCGTCCGCCCATGGCGGCGACGAGATCCTCGGAGGTCCAAAGAAAGCTCATGTGGCGCGCTCCTGAAGCGCGGCGCGGACTTCCTCATGGTCGGAAAAATGCAGCGTCTCGGCGCCGATGGTCTGGCCTTCCTCATGCCCCTTGCCGGCCACGATCAGCGTGTCGCCGGCATGGAGCATGGCGACTGCCTCGTGGATCGCCTTGCGCCGATCGCCGATCTCGATAGCGCCGGGTGCAGCGGCAAGGATCGCGGAGCGGATCGTTTCGGGCACTTCCGAGCGCGGATTGTCGTCGGTGACGATGACGACATCGGCGAGCCGCGTAGCGATCTCGCCCATGATCGGACGCTTGCCCCGGTCGCGGTCGCCGCCACAGCCGAACACGACGATGACGCGACCGGTGGTGAACGGCCGCACCGAGGCCAAGACGTTTTCCAGCGCGTCCGGCTTATGCGCATAATCGACATAGACCGGCGCACCATGGGATGTTGTCCCAACGAGGTCGAGCCGACCCGGCGCGCCTTTCAATTTCTCCAACGCCATCAGGGCTTTGGCTGCAGGCGTTCCAGTAGAAATGGCGAGGCCCGCCGAAACCAGGGCATTGGCGATCTGGAAATCCCCGGCCAGCGGCAGGTCGACCTCGTGGAGAACGCCATCGACTGCCACCTCGGCACGCTGGCGGTGGCGCTCGTGCTCGACCCGCTTCAGTGTCAAGAACTCGCCGTGACGGCCGACCGTCAGCACATCCAGTCCCGCCGCCCTCGCCGCCCGGATCGTCGGCTCCGACCACGGATCGTCGGCAAAGATGACGGCCGGTGCACCCTTCGGCAGCAGCGTGTCGAACAGGCGCAGCTTGGCGCGAAGATAGTCCTCGACTGTCGGATGATAGTCCATGTGGTCGCGGCCGAGATTGGTGAAGCCGCCGGCTGCAAGCTTCACGCCGTCAAGCCGGCGCTGGTCGAGACCGTGGCTGGAGGCCTCCATCGATGCGTGGGTGACGCCGGCATCCGCCAGTTCCCGCAGCAGCCTGTGCAGATCGACCGGGTCGGGGGTGGTCAGCGAGCCATATTCGTTGCGGCCCGGCGCAACCACGCCGGTCGTGCCGATCGAGGCGGCGGCAAAGCCTGACTGCTCCCAGATCTGCCTGGTGAAGGCCGCGACCGATGTCTTGCCGCTGGTCCCGGTCACCGCGACCATGGTTTGCGGCTGGCTGCCGAAGTAGCGGGCGGCACTCCGCGCCAGCGCAAGGCGCGGATCGTCGACGGCGAGAACGGGCACCGGCAGTCCGGCGACGGCACTGCCCTTGCTCGCCACGATCGCCGCTGCGCCGCGCTTGGCGGCATCGGCGGCATAGGCCGCGCCATCGGCCTTGGTGCCAGTGAGCGCGAAGAAGACCACGCCCGGTCGTACCTGGCGGGAATCCGACGAAATGCCGGTAACCTCCATATCGAAGGAATCTGTCCCCTCGACAGGCAGGATACCGGCTAGATCTTTCAGCTTCATCGAACCCCGTTCATCGCAACAAAATAGCGCGCTGTTGCCGGCGCGCCCTAAGAATCACTGATAGGAAACCAGCGTTGCGCCATTTTCATGGCTGAAATCTGGCTTTACGCCAAGCATGGAAGCCGAACGTCGGATAATGTTTGCAGCCATGACGCCAGCATTCGAGGCGGCGGTTGCACCCATGCCGGGCTTTTCCGGCTTCGGTTCGTCGGCGATCGTAAGCACGATGTATTGCGGATCGTCCATCGGGAAAGCTGCGACGAAGGCGTTGAAATTCTTGTCCTTTGAGTAGCGGCCGTTGACAACCTTCTCGGCGGTTCCGGTCTTGCCGCCGACGCGATAACCAGGAACCCTGGCGTTCCTGCCTGACCCTTTCTCGGCGTTCAGTGCGTAGAGATAGCGCATGCTCTCGGAGGTCTTGTCGCTGACAACTTTCTTGGCCACTGACATCGCCTGTTCCTGCGCGCGTCTCAGGAATGTCGGCTGGATCAGATAGCCGCCGTTCAGCAGCGCGGCGCAGCCGACCGCCGTCTGCAGCGGCGTCGTCGACACACCGTGCCCGAAGGCGATGGTGATCGAATGGACCTGTTTCCAGACTTTGGGCTCGGTCGGGCGCGCGACCTCAGGCAGTTCCGTCTGCATCTTCTCGAGGATGCCCAGGCGATGCAGGAATTCGCGGTGCCCCTCAATGCCAACCGCTTCGGCTTCCTTGGCCGAACCGATGTTGGAGGAGTAGATGAACACTTCGGGCACCGACAGCACCCGGGCCTTGCCGTGAAAATCATGGATGGTCTGACGGCCGATCCTGATCGGGCGCGAAGCGTCGAAACGGCTTTCCAGCGTCACTTTGCCGGAATCGAGCGCCATGGCGGTGGTGAAGCTCTTCAACGTCGAACCCATTTCGTAAAGGCCGGCTGACATGCGGTTCAAGCGGTCCTTGTCTTGCGCATTGTAGGGGTTGTTGGGATCGAAATCGGGAACCGAGGCCATCGCCATCACTTCGCCGGTCTTTATGTTGAGAACGACGGCGCCCGCTGCGATTGCGCGGTATTTCTCCATGCCGGTGGCGACCTCGTCACGCACGATATGCTGGACGCGCAGGTCGATCGAGAGCTGCACCGGCTTCAGATCCTTTGCGACCGCAAGACCCGACGCCTGAAGGTCGCTCAGCCCCTGTTCGTCGATGTATTTCTCCATGCCGGAGATGCCCTGGTTGTCGATGTTGGTGAGCCCGACAATGTAGGACGAGGTTTCGCCAGCCGGATAGAAGCGGCGCTTTTCGGTGCGGAAGCCGAAGCCGGGAATACCGAGTTGCATGATATCCGATTGTTGCTTGGGCGTCAGTTGCCGCTGCAGCCAGACGAAGCCGGCGCCGCTCTTCAGCTTATGGTAGGTCTGCTCGTAGTCGATTTCGGGAAGCACCGTCGCCAGCTTTTCGATCGCCTCGTCGGCGTCGACAATGCGGCGCGGTTCGGCAAACAGCGACGCCGTCTTGATGTCCGTCGCCAGCACTTCGCCGTTGCGGTCGATGATGTCGGGCCGTGACGCCGTCACCCGGCTCTGCGGACCGCCGGACAGGTCGGGATTCTGGAAACCCAGATAGACCAGCCGCCCGGTGATGGTCGAATAGATGCCGAAGAACACCGCCATCGTCATCACGATGCGGGTCCTGCCCTTGCCGCCGGTCGCCTTGCGGGCACCTTCCACCACAATCGATCCGTCTTCCGACTTGACGCGGCGCTTCAGCAGTCTGGCGATCAAAGGAAGCCTGGCGATCATTGGACGATGCCTCCGGTCACGGGGTCATTGTCGCCCAATGACCCTTTGCCAGAACTGTCGGCCATTCCGCCCAGCCGCTGCGACGAAAGGTCCTCGATGGTGAGGGATTTTGCCGGCAGATCGTCCAGCCCGATGATCTGGCGGGCGCTGACCGGCTCGAGTCCGAGTTGCGATTTGTAGATCTCGGCCAGCTTTTGCAGGCGCGACGGCTGGGTCAGCAGGCTCCAGTCCGCCTTCAGGAGATCGATCGTATCCTCCTCGTAGCGGATCTGCGCCTGGATCTTATGCACCGCCGCTAATTGTTCCTCGGCCTCGCGCTTGGTCTTGTAGGTCAAGGCCGCAGCCGAAACCATGACGGCGATAAGGACTATGTCGCTGGTACGAAACACGTGCTCACCTCTCTCCCGGCCGGACGACACCGGGAAGTTTTGGGTCAGGAAGTTTTGGAAGCCCGAAAATCGCAAAGTCGCCGGCCCGCGGCGGCGCGTCGGTGCGGATCGCAGCGCGCAGCCTTGCCGAGCGCGCGCGCGGATTGACTGATATCTCGGCCTCATCAGGCGTCACGCCGCTACCCGCCTTTTTGAAGGTGGCGGTGCGCGCTTGCGCCTCGGGCAGGTGCCGCGATCCGGTTGCCGCATCGGCGCGGTCGGCGATGAAGCGCTTGACAATGCGGTCTTCCAAGGAGTGGAACGTCACCACGGCCAGCCGTCCGCCCGGTTTCAGCACGCGCTCAGCCGCAAACAGCGCTTTGGCCAGTTCGCCGAGTTCGTCATTGACGAAAATGCGCAGCGCCTGGAAGACGCGAGTCGCCGGATGGATCTTGTCCTTCGGCGCTCGACCGACATGCGTTTCGATGGCGTCGGCAAGGTCGAGCGTGCGCTCGAACGGATGTTTTTCGCGACGGCTTTCGATCATGCGGGCGATGCGGCCGGCGTGACGCTCTTCGCCAAGAAACCCGAAGATGCGGGCAAGGTCGCCCACTTTGAAGCTGTTGACGACATCGGCGGCGCTGAGGCCCGCCTGCGCCATACGCATATCGAGGGGTCCGTCGGCGCGGAACGAAAAGCCGCGCTCCGCCTGGTCGATCTGCATTGAGGAGATGCCAATGTCGAGGACGACGCCGTCGGCACTTTCGACATGCTCGTCCAATGTCGAGAACGGCGCCGGAACGAGCCTGAGCTTGCCGCCTGATTGATGTTCGAGGACACGACCCGCAGCGATCGCATCCGGATCGCGGTCTATGGCGACGACCGAGGCGCCGCTTGCCAGAATGGCTTTGGTATAGCCGCCGGCGCCGAAGGTGCCGTCGACGATCAGCTCGCCCGCTTTAGGCGAAAGCGCCTCCAGCACTTCGGCAAGGAGGACCGGAATGTGACGGGCCGGTCCGCCAACGGCGTGAGGGTCATCGCCGTAGCCCGCCATCATTCCGGTCGCTCCCCAGGCTTCGTCCCCTGCCGAAGCTGCAAAAGCCGGGCGCGTGCTTCCGCCCCATAGGCGGTGAGCCGTCCAGGTTCCCAGATCTGAAAGAAATTGCCGCGGCCGACAAACGCTGCTTCCGCGGAAATGCCGGTGTGCTCGCGGATGAAATCGGTCATCGAGATGCGGCCGTCCTGATCGAGCTTGAGAAATGTTCCATCGCCATGGCAGAAGAACGACATGTCGTCCGCGGTCTGCAGGAAGGGATCTTCCTGCGCGATGCGCTGCTCGTAGCGGTCGAGCAGGTCGAGCCCGCCGACATCCATCGCCGGGCGATCCAGGCAGCGCAGTGCATAGAGTTCCGAATAGCCGCGTTTCTGCACAACCGCACGGAAATGCGCTGGAACGGACACCCGTCCCTTCGCATCGATCCTGTTCACCGCGCTTGACAGAAACCGGTCCATTACGCGTTACGGCCGCTTGCGCCGCCGCACCCCTCTGCATCTTCCCGCCCGCGCCGCCCCGGCGCGGTCCCTGCCCAAAACTCACTTCGTTCCAGGCGAAAACAAGCAAACGCGCAGCCGCCGCGGCTGCCCGATTGGCGTACGCTTCACCCTGACGCGGAACGAAGGCTTGAATATCGAAATGGGATATCATGGGGCGCTATGGGCGTCAACGGGAATAGGCTTCACAAACGCGCGCGCCACAACCGATGAGAGCAGCTTTGACGGCACTCCCGTCTTTATGCTCCATTAAGCCTAACGAAGCGTTTAGAGCTGCTTGGCCTAACCGGAGGCGGCTTGCCGCGGATCGCGGCCACGCATAGCGTCACCCTGTCTTTCTCGGTCAGAAACAAGGTTGAAATCCATGTCCGAAACAGCCAAGTCTCGCGCGGCGGCCCTTCCCCATCTGCGTCGCGGCAGGCTTGCCAAGGGCGACCCAATTCCCCTGCCCCTAACTATGGCCGCCATTTTCCACTCACCCGGCGACGCCACCGGGTTTGATCAATATGGCCGCTTCAGCAATCCGACCTGGGACGCGGTCGAACACATGCTGGCGCATCTGGAAGGCGCGCCATGCGTTGCCTTCCCCTCGGGAATGGCTGCGATCTCGGCGGTGCTTTTTGGGTTGCTCAAATCCGGCGACCGAATCCTGCTGCCGTCGGACGGCTATCACACCACGCGGGCGCTGGTGGACGGTTTCCTAAAACCTTTCGGCGTCGCCCATGATGTCCGGCCGACATCAAGCTTCCTCGACGGCGGCTTCGATGGATATCGACTGGCCTTCGTCGAAACTCCCGCCAATCCGGGACTGGATATCTGCGACATTACGGCTGTCGCCGAAGCCGTGCACAAAACCGGCGCGATCCTGGTGGTCGACAACACGACGATGACGCCCTTCGGCCAACGCCCGCTCGATCTCGGCGCCGACATCGTCATTGCGGCCGACACCAAGGCGCCCAATGGCCATTCCGACGTCCTGTTCGGCCATGTCGCCAGCCGCAATGCCGACATCATCGCCGCCGTGTCCGGCTGGCGCGAGACGTCAGGCGCCATTCCCGGGCCATTCGAGGCGTGGCTTGTGCATCGCGGCTTGGAAACACTCGACGTGCGTTTCGACCGCATGTGTTCTTCCGCCGAAGTCATCGCGCGGCGGCTGCAAGGCCACCCCGCTGTCAGCGGTCTGCGCTTTCCCGGATTGGAAAGCGATCCATCGCACAATCTTGCCCGCGCCCAGATGGAGCGCTTCGGCTTTCTCATCTCGTTTGTGCTGGCATCGGAGGACAAGGCCGAGGATTTCATCAACAACTGCGCATTGATGCAAGCGGCGACGTCGTTCGGAGGCGTGCATACGTCGGCGGAACGGCGAGCAAAAAGAGGAGACGCTGTGCCGCCCGGCTTCGTTCGCCTGTCGGTCGGCTGCGAACCGGTGGAAGCGCTTTGGCAGGCGATCGAAGCGTCGCTGGATGGCGTCGGCGGCTGAACGAACCGATCACGAAGCCAGATCGTCGGCTTCGATATTGCGCCGGCCATGCAGCACGCGCAGAATCTCGACTGCATCCTCGCCGACACGATACAAGGTGAGATACTCGCCGATGACCAGATGACGGATGCCAGGCGCAATGTCTTCGCGCGGTGCGCCTGAGAAGGGATACAGGATCAGCAGATCCCATCGCCTTTCCAAGGTGTCCACGAGACGGACCGCAGCGTTTGGATTGTGTTCGGCAATGTAGTCGCCGATAAGTTCGAGGTCGATCAATGCCTGAGGAAGCAGGCGGTATTTCACTCCCCAAGGCCTTTGGCCTCGGCCATTTTCAGATATTTGGCACGTAATCGTTCCATGATTGGCGGCCCGTCCAGCGCCGGTCCGCTGTCGATCCCCTCCTGCACCAGCTTGCGCAACTCCTCGACGGTATAGCCGTGCAGATCGCGCCGGTCCTTCCATTGCCTGAGTGCGTCGCGGATCACCTCGCTCGCCGAGGCGTATTCGCCGGCGGCGACCACATCGTCGACCGCGGCCGCCAGTTCCGGCGAAAGCGTGATGCTGCGTTTGTCCACCTGACCCATGGTGCGCTCCTGAAATTGCCCGCAGCCATGGTACGATTTAATCGCACCGGTTTCAAGAAACGCTTGCTCCCCGCACAGCTCGGCAAAGCTGATTCAGTCAATGAAGCATCTGACCAGCAGGCGCGCCCGAAGACGCAACCTGCTGATATCAGGGACTTTCCTTGTAGAATCTGGACGAAAATTGCCAGCTGGCCTGTAAGCCGGGTTCTGTATGGCCCTCGCCCCTTGCGACGCGAGAACGTGGCGGCCATTCATCTTGGGCGCATGTTGCCATGCACCTCACGCAACCTACCCGGACGGTGAGCCGGAAACAGCCCTCGAGGGTTTCCCCTCGCACCGCCCCTATTCGGTCTTGCTCCCGGTGGGGTTTACCGTGCCGCTCCTGTTGCCAGTCGCGCGGTGGGCTCTTACCCCACCCTTTCACCCTTACCACGACGGATCATGGCGGTTTGCTTTCTGTGGCACTTTCCCTAGGGTCGCCCCCGCCGGCCATTAACCGGCACCGTGTCTCCATGGAGCCCGGACTTTCCTCACCCGCAGCCTTTCGGCTTCGCGGGTGCGGCCGCCCGGCCAGCTGGCAAGCGTATAAAGAGGTTCACGTCCGAAAACGCAAACAAAAAAAGCAGCTTCCGGCTTATTACGCCGGCGCTCCAAGCGCGGCCAACTGCACCTTGACCTTGCCGCAATAGGCCGCGGAAATCGGGTTCATCCGCTTGGCGCCATGGCCGGCATTGTATTTGAGGATCGTGCCGCAGGTCGTGCCGTCGCCGAGGTTCCGCGCCATGGCGAGGTATTTCATGCCGTATTTGATGTTGGTCTCGGGATCGTAGAGGCCCTTGATCGAGCCGCTGTAGCCCATCATCCGCGCCGTCGACGGCTTGATCTGCATCAGGCCTATCTCACCGGCGCTACCAACCTGGTTTGGCTGGAAGCTGCTTTCGATCATGATGACGGCCTTGGCGAGCGAGACCGGCACACCATTGCTGGCGGCATGACGCTCAATGATCGTCGAATACTGGCCGCTATCGCCAGCGGCCGCCGCCTTCGGCGCCGCCGCCCGGCTTTTCCGGCTGATCGACGCCGTCGTCGCCTGGTCGATACGAGCCCTGTTACGCTCCACATGTCGCTTAGAGACTGCCTTCTTTGCAGAGACTGGCTTTTCCGCTTTTTCCGCCTTTGCGGATGCTGGCTTTTTCACTTTTACCGCAGCAGCTCTCTCCGCCTTTGCTGAGGCTGTGCTTTTTTCCTTTGCATCTTGGCCGGCTTTCGGCGTGGCGGTTTTGTCGGACACGGTAATGAAACCCTGGTCGGCCCGCTGGCTCAGCGGCGCGCCATTGGCGGCACCGATGGCAAAATTCATTACGCCGGCAGCAACAGCTGCCGTTAAAACGGTCAATTTCTGCATGGGATCCTGTTCTGTTTGAACCGCGACGAAGAACTTCACGCAGCTACGCTAATCAACATCGGAACATCTGGGAGGCTGTAGGTCCGACAACTTGCACGGATCGCCTTTGACGACCGAATTGGCGGCAAAAAAGGCGGGGCAAGTCACTTTGAGTGACAGGCTGTAACTCAACGGCTAGGAAAAGACTACTTGGACGGGACTCCCCTCACGGAAACAAGCAGCCTTTCCAGCGTGCGAATTGTCGATCCGTCGGCCACGCCATCCACTTTGCGTTGGCGGAAGTGCCGTTGAAAAGCCTCGACCACGATTTCGGTCTGCCGGTTGAAGGCGCCTGATATCTCCACGCCATAACCGTAGAGCGCCAGCATCGATTGCAGCGCCTCGACCTCGGCATCCGCATCGCCGGCCCTTAGCACCGCGCCGCGCCTGACGGGTGCCGCTTCGACGAGATGGCCGACACCGGCCTCGAACAGGGCCTTCCAAGGGAATTTCTCGCCCGGATCGATCTTGCGTCCCGGCGCCACGTCGGAATGGGCAAGCACCCGTTGAGCTGGAATGGAATGGCGCTGGATGATCCCCTTGCACAGGCCGATGACGGCATCGATCTGCCGTTTCGGAAAATTCCGATAGCCCAACAAATGCCCCGGATTGACGATCTCGATGCCCACCGAACAGGAGTTGATGTCGCTGCGTCCGAACCACGAACTCTTGCCGGCATGCCAGGCACGGTCGCTTTCCCTGACCATCTGGATAATGCGGCCGTCCTCATGGACGATATAGTGTGACGAAACCTCGCTGGCCGGATCGCACAGCCATGCTTCGGCCCCGGCGCCGGTCTGCATGCCGGTGTAGTGCAGCACGATCATGTCGGGCTTATCGCGTCGTGGACCGAAATTCGGCGATACCCTTACCTCGGCGCTTGGCTCGTCGGGCGGGAAGCCGCTCATGCGTGCCGCAGGCCTCGTTCGATCATCTCATAGGCCGCGTTGATCGCTGCTATCCTGCTCGTTGCGATCTTGATGAATTCCTGCGGCAGGCCGCGTGCGATCAGCCGGTCGGGATGGTTGTCCGAAACCAGCTTGCGATAACGCTTCCTGACCTCCTCGAACGTTTTTCCCCGCTCGATGCCAAGCACGACATAGGGGTCGGCGGCACCCAGGTCGACGTGCCGGGCCAGAATGCTCTGGTAATGCGCCTCCTCGATCCGGAAGATCTCGGCAATACGATGCAGGAACTGGCCTTCGCGCTCGTGGACCAGCCCGTCGGCCTTGGCGATGTGGAACAGCCCGTCGAGAATATCCTCCAGCATCTTGCAGTTCGAATGACCGGAGCCGCAAAGCTGCGCCATGCGCGCGGCATAGGTCTCGAAGCCGGCGATGTCGCGCTTGGCCAGATCGTAGAGTCGCGCCACATTGCGCGTTTGGTCTTTCGGCACTTCGAATATCTGCTGGAAGGCGCGCACCTCGTCCTGCGTGACAACGCCGTCGGCCTTGGCCATCTTGGCCGACAGTGCGATCATCGCTACCGAGAAGGCGACGCGCCGACGCAGATCCGGGTCGCCGGAGAAAACCGTGCGCACGGCTTCGACGACGTCGGCGACACCCGACGAGGTTGAGGACGAAACGCGGGTGATGAAGTCGCCGAGGCGATCCCAAATCGACATGAGCACCTATTAGGGCTAACCGGCCACCGCTATCAAGCGAAGACAATGCCGCAGGGCCGGCCCAACCGATTTCGCGGGCCGCCTGAAGCAGCTGGCGCTGACCGTCGATCATGGAAAATCAGGAGACGGCAGTCGGGGCACCGGCCATGGCGCGAACCGCAGTCGTTGCCGCTTGGCGGCGAGCTTCGGCTATGTCGTGTCGGGGAAACTGGCTACGCCGAGCTGACAGGTGGGCTGCTGGGCGTTATTGCTCGTGTCAGCCAGGTGCAATTGCTGCAAGCCTTCGTCGCCTTGCCATTTCGGCCCCCCGCGGGGCGAAAAAGTGACCGGCAACTGTGCTGTTTGCGCTGCGGCGACAGCCGCAAGGCGCCTATCCAGAAGTCAGAAGGCCGGCATCATGCCGGCCTTCTGTACATCACATGGGAGCTACTGCGCCGGCGCTGGCTGTGCCGGAGCGGGCTCAGCTGGCTTCGTGGCGTCAGGAGCCGGCTGCATCGGCTGTTCGTTCGCCGGCGGATTGGTGCTCTGCGTGGTTGTGGCGTCCCCGCCCGTGCCGCTGTCGCTGCAAGCGGCAACGCCAAGCAGGGCAAGCGCCGAAACCGACGCAAGAATGAGCTTCTTCATGACATCTCTCCTCTAATCACGCCCCCGCTACCGGGTGACGATCGAGGACGGAATGCATCAGGCGCCTATGAGTTTCATAACGTTGCGTTTCCGCATGTAACATCATCTGCTTTTGCCGTTGCCGGCGAAGGCATAGCGAACTAACACCAAGCCATGGCGAATTGACACATTGAATCAATAAAATGCCTGGGAGAGCTGCCGTGACCGCCAAATGGGATTTCTGGATCGACCGCGGCGGCACCTTCACAGATGTCATCGGCCGTGACCCGGAAGGCGGGCTGCACCCGCGCAAGCTGCTGTCCGAGAATCCTGAAGCCTATGCCGACGCCGCCATCCAGGGCATTCGCGAGCTGCTCGGATTAAAATCCGGCGCGCCGATCCCGTCCAGCCTGATCGGCGACATCAAGATGGGCACCACCGTTGCCACCAACGCGCTTTTGGAGCGCAAGGGCGACCGTGTGCTGCTGCTCATCACCAGGGGATTTCGCGACGCGCTGAGGATCGCCTATCAGGCGCGGCCCGACATCTTCGCCAAGGAGATCATTCTTCCCGAACAGCTCTACGAGCGCGTCATCGAGGTCGACGAGCGCGTGCGCGCCGACGGCCGCGTCGAACGGCTGCTCGACATCGCCGCCATGCGCCCGGCCATCGAACAAGGCAGGGCTGACGGCATCGACGCCGTGGCGATCGTCTTCATGCATGCCTGGAAATATCCTGATCACGAAAAAGCGGTTGCAAAAGTCTGCAGAAAACTGGGGTTTCGCCAAGTCTCGGTCAGCCACGAGGTCTCACCGCTCATCAAGCTGGTCGGCCGCGGCGACACCACAGTGGTCGACGCCTATCTGTCGCCGATCCTGTCGCGCTATGTGAAAAGGGTGGCGGGTGAGTTGGGCGTGGCGTCAATCTCCCCCCTTGTGGGGGAGATGTCGGCGAAGCCGACAGAGGGGGGCGCTGTCCCGCCAGCATCTCAGCCTTCCAACAGTGCCAACGAGGACGGAAAGCATCCTACGGCGCCCCCCTCTGCCCTGCCGGGCATCTCCCCCACGAGGGAGGAGATCGGCCAATCCCCCCGTCTCATGTTCATGATGTCATCGGGTGGCCTCACCGCCGCCGACATGTTTCAGGGCAAGGACGCGTTGCTGTCCGGTCCGGCCGGCGGCGTCGTCGGCATGGTCGAGACCGCGAAACTCGCCGGTTTCGACAAGGTCATCGGCTTCGACCTGGGCGGCACCTCTACCGACGTCGCCCATTTTGACGGCGACTATGAGCGCGCCTTCGACACCGAGGTTGCCGGCGTGCGCATCCGCGCGCCGATGATGCGCATCCACACCGTCGCCGCCGGCGGCGGCTCGATCCTGCATTACGAGGCCGGGCGCTTCCGCGCCGGGCCGGATTCGGCCGGCGCTAATCCCGGCCCGGCCGCCTACCGGCGCGGCGGGCCGCTGGCCGTCACCGATGCCAATGTCATGCTGGGCAAGCTGCAGCCCGACTTCTTCCCGGCCATTTTTGGACCCGGCCAGAACGAGCCGCTCGACGTGCAAACCGTGCGCGAAAAATTCGCAGCACTGGCAGCCGAAATCGGCGACGGCCGCTCACCGGAGGCGGTGGCCGAAGGGTTTATCACCGTCGCCGTCGAAAACATGGCCAACGCGATCAAGAAGATTTCCGTGCAGCGCGGCTACGATGTCACCGAATATCTCTTGAACTGTTTTGGTGGCGCCGGCGGCCAGCACGCCTGCCTGGTTGCGGACGCACTCGGCATGGAAGCGGTGCTGATCCATCCTTTCTCCGGCCTGCTGTCGGCCTATGGCATTGGATTGTCCTCGGTGTTTGCGTCACGTCAGCAGGCGCTGCTGAAGCCGCTGGCTGAAGACTCGAGACCGGTGATCGACGAGCTCGTCGCGACATTGCGCAAAGCCGTCATCGACGAGCTTGCCGCACAAGGCATCGCCGAGGACGCGGTCGCCTCGAAGCCGGTGCTGCATGTCCGCTACGACGGCACTGACACCGCACTGCCGGTGAATTTCGAGCACGACTCGATTGCACGGGCCAAGGGCGATTTCGAAACGGCCCACAAGGCGCAGTTCGGCTTCGTCTATGACGACAAGCCGATAATCGTGGAATCGGTCGGCGTCGAAGGCATCGACACCGGCAGCACCGGCCGCGAGGAAAGTGATTCAGTCCTTGAGGACACCGCCGCAAGCCCTTCGCAGAGTCGGAAAATCTTCGCCGACGGCACCTGGCGAGACGCCGGCATCTTCCGCCGCGAGGTACTCAAACCGGGGTACAAGGTTGCCGGCCCTGCCCTGGTCATCGAACCGAACCAGACCATCGTCGTCGAGCCGGGCTGGCAGGCCGGGATCACCGCCAAGAACCATGTGCTCTTGCGCCGCATCGAGAAAAAGCGCCGGCAGGCGGCGCTCGGCACCGAGGCCGATCCGGTCATGCTGGAGGTGTTCAACAACCTGTTCATGTCGATCGCCGAACAGATGGGCGTGACGCTGCAGAACACCGCCTATTCGGTCAACATCAAGGAGCGGCTGGATTTCTCCTGCGCCGTCTTCGACCGTCATGGCGCGCTGGTCGCCAACGCGCCGCACATGCCGGTGCATCTCGGCTCGATGGACCGTTCGGTGGAAACCATCATCCGGCTGAACTCGGGCGACATCCACCCCGGCGACGTTTTTGCCCTGAACGCGCCCTATAATGGCGGCACGCATCTGCCTGATATCACCGTGGTGACGCCGGTGTTTGAGGAAGAGCGCCCAATCTCCCCCCATGTGGGGGAGATGTCGGCGAAGCCGACAGAGGGGGGCGCTGTCTCGCCAACGCCTCCAATTAGCGAGACGGCATATCGCGAAGCCGAGCGCTCGACGTTGCCCCCCTCTGCCCTGCCGGGCATCTCCCCCACAAGGGGGGAGATCGGCCAATCGCCAAAGATCCTCTTCTACGTTGCCTCCCGCGGTCATCATGCCGATATCGGTGGCACGGCGCCCGGCTCGATGACGCCGCTCGCCACCACGGTCGACGAAGAAGGCGTGCTGTTCGACAATTTCCGCATCGTCGATCGCGGCCGGTTCCGCGAGAAGGAACTGGAGACGCTGCTCACCGACCACCCCTACCCGGCACGCAATCCGCATCAGAACATCGCTGACCTCAAGGCGCAGATTGCCGCCAACGAAAAGGGCGTTGCTGAACTCCGCAAAATGGTCGCGCATTTCGGCCTTGGCGTGGTTGAAGCCTATATGGGTCACGTCCAGGACAATGCCGCCGAAAGCGTGCGCCGCGTGCTGGAGCGGCTGCCCGACAGTTCCGTATACGAGTATCCGACCGACACCGGCCAGGTCATCAAGGTGAAGATCTCGGTCGACCGGCAGAAGCGTGAGGCGACGGTCGACTTCACCGGTACCTCGCCGATCATGAAGAACAATTTCAACGCCCCCGAGCCGGTCGCCCGCGCGGCCGTGCTCTATGCCTTCCGCGTCATGGTCGAGGACATGATCCCGATGAATGCCGGGTGTCTGAGACCTATCAACATTATCATTCCCGAGGGTTGCATGCTGAAACCCACCTACCCGGCGGCAGTCGTCGCCGGCAATGTCGAAACCTCGCAGCATGTCACCAATGCGCTGTTCGGCGCCATGGGCGCGATGGCCAACGCACAAGGCACGATGAACAACCTCACCTTCGGCAACAAGCAGTACCAGTATTACGAGACGATCTGCTCCGGCTCGCCGGCAGGCCGGATGAACAACGGTCGCGGCTTTGCCGGAACCTCCGGCGTCCACACCCACATGACCAATTCGCGCCTGACCGACCCGGAAGTGCTGGAACTGCGTTTCCCCGTCCTGCTCGAGGATTTCCACATCCGCGAAGGCTCCGGCGGCAAAGGCAAATGGAGGGCCGGCGACGGCACCGAGCGCACCGTCCGTTTTCTCGAAAAGATGGAGTGCGCCATCCTGTCCTCGCATCGCAACCGCCCGCCGCAAGGCCTGGATGGCGGCGGCGATGGCGAGATCGGCTGGACCAAGGTCCGCCGCAAGGATGGCCGCATCGAAGTCCTGAAGGCTTGCGACCAGACCGTGCTGGAGGCCGATGAAGCCATCATCGTGACGACGCCGACGCCCGGCGGATTCGGCGAGGCCTGAGCTCGCCTCAACAGACTGTCACCGGCCTGTCATAACGCTGCGCTACCCGCTTGCGCCAGAGCAAACGGGGAATCGCCTTGTCATGACGGATCTTTCCGGAGAACTGGTTTTTCGCCGCGGCAAGGAAGTCGGCAAGGCCGTCTACCAGAACCGCCCGCTGTCGAAGGCCGGTGTTTCCGAACGGCTCTTCGCGTTGCTGTTTTCCGGCCTCGTCTATCCGCAGATCTGGGAAGACCCCGACGTCGACATGGAGGCGATGCAGCTTGGCCAGGGCCATCGCGTCGTCACCATCGCCTCGGGCGGCTGCAACATCCTCGCCTATCTAACCCGGTCGCCCGAGAGGATCGATGCCGTCGATCTCAACGCCGCCCACATCGCGCTGAACCGCATGAAGCTGGAAGCGGTGCGCCACCTGCCGTCGCAGGGCGACCTGTTCCGTTTCTTCGGCGCTGCCGAGACCCGTCACAATTCGCAAGCCTACGATCGCTTCATCGCGCCGCATCTTGACCCGGTCAGCCGCCATTACTGGGAGCGTCGCAACTGGCGCCTCCGCCGCCGCATCGCCGTCTTCGACCGCAATTTCTACCAGACCGGCCTGCTCGGCCTGTTCATCGCGATGGGTCACCGCACCGCCAAATTCTTCGGCGTCGATCCGGCCGGCATCATGCATGCCAAAAGCCTCGCCGGCCAGCGCCGCTTCTTCGACGAGGAACTGGCGCCGGTCTTCGAAAAACCGCTGCTGAAATGGGCAACATCGCGAAAAGCCTCGCTGTTCGGGCTCGGCATCCCGCCGGCACAGTACGATTCGCTGATCACCTCGGGCGACGGCACCATGGCCAGTGTGCTGAAAGCCCGGCTGGAAAAGCTCGCTTGCGATTTTCCGCTAGAGAACAACTATTTCGCCTGGCAGGCTTTTGCCCGCCGCTACCCCAATCCCGGCGAGGCGGCGCTGCCCGCCTATCTCGAAAAGCGCAACTACCAGACGATCCGCAACAATGTCGACCGCGTCGCCATCCACCACGCCAATCTGATCGAATTCCTTGCCGGCAAGGATGCCGGTTCCGTCGACCGCTTCGTCCTGCTCGACGCACAGGACTGGATGACCGACGATCAGCTCAATGCGCTGTGGGCCGAAATCACCCGCACCGCGTCGACTGGTGCCCGCGTTATTTTCCGTACCGCGGCCGAACCCAGCCTGTTGCCCGGCCGGGTCTCGAATTCGCTGCTCGACCAGTGGAGCTATGCGGACGAGGCGTCGCGCGAATTCTCGGCCCGCGACCGTTCGGCCATCTATGGCGGCTTCCACCTTTATGTGAAGCAGGCCGCATGAGCGCGACCGAACTGCCGGCCGGGCACGGCGAACCGCCGGCCGGGCACGGCAAACCGCCGGCCGGGCACGCCGAGCTGATGGACGGCGTCTACCGCTGGCAGCGCCATTTCTACGACCTGACCCGCAAATACTATCTGCTCGGCCGCGACCGGCTGATATCAGGGCTGGATGTGCCGGCTGGCGGCACCGTGCTCGAACTCGGCTGCGGCACCGGCCGCAACATCGTCCTCGCCGCCAGCCGCTATCCCGACTCCCGCTTCTTCGGTCTCGATATTTCGGCCGAAATGCTGGAAACGGCCACTGCTGCCATTGCCCGCGAAGGCCTCTCAGGCCGCGTCAAGCTGGCGCGCGGCGACGCCACCGATTTCGACGCGAAGGCCCTGTTTGCCGTCGAAAATTTCGACCGCATTTTTGTCTCGTATTCGCTGTCGATGATTCCCGGTTGGGAGAAGACGGTTTCCGCGGCACTTGCAGCCCTGTCGCCCGGCGGCTCGCTGCACGTCGTCGATTTCGGCCAGCAGGAGGCCCTGCCCCGCTGGTTCCGCACGCTGCTGCGCGGCTGGCTGAAGAAATTTCACGTTGAGCCGCGTCAATCCCTGCGGGACGTCCTGGAATCGGAATCTGCAAGAGCCGGCGCAACCCTTCGGTTTAGAACGCTTTATGGCGGTTACGCCTGGCTGGCCGTCACCAAGATCGCCATCTAGTAGCAATGCTCTGATTTCTGGCGCAGGAAGGCTGCTCCAACTCCTCAGTGAGGCGGGGTTTGAACTCAGCTAAATCACATTGCCGTATGACCCAAGGGGTGGTACATCAGCTCATCGCTGGAAGCATGGGATGATCATAGGCTTTAGAGACGTATGGCTGCGGGCCTTCTTCGTGGACGACACTCACTCCCGCAACATTCCGTCCGATCTCGAAAGTCGCTTGTTCCGCAAGCTCCAGATGATTGACGACGCAGCGATCGATCAGGATTTGCGTGTGCCGCCCAGCAACCATTTCGAGAAGTTGCGCGGCAATCTCGAAGGCTTCCATTCGATCCGTGTCAACAAACAATGGCGGCTGGTCTTCCGCTGGGATGGTGGCCGGGGTGAGGCGTCGGACATATATCTCGACGACCACGGCTATAGGTGAGGTGAGACATGTTGATGACTGCACGCAAGCCAGCAACGGTTGGCGAAATTCTTACCGAAGAATTCATGCAGCCATTCGGCCTGACACAGGCGACTTTGGCCGAAGCTATGGGCGTCCAGCGCAAGCATGTGAACGAATTGTGCAACGATCGCCGTAATGTGACGGCGGCAACCGCGCTCATTCTGGCGCGGGTGTTTGGCAACAGCCCGGATTTCTGGTTGAACGTCCAACGCCGCAGCGATCTGTGGGCGGTCATGAATTCGCCCGACGAGCGAGCGCGTGTTGATCGTGCAAGGCCTTTGGCGACAGCTGCATAGACCCTGCGGCGAGCGATCGCCGCATTCCTCTAATGCAGCGCCTTCACCAGCGCTGCCAGCATGATCTGCGGCCGATAGCCGAGCTTGGCCGGCGTCAGGCCAAGCCGCACCACCACAAGCTGCTGCGAGGGGATGACGGCGACCGTCTGCCCGTCATGGCCTTCCATCCAATAAGTATCACTTGGCAGGCCCGCAGCGATGCCGGCGCCGGGGCTCTCCTCGTCGCCCGGCCCCTCGATCCACACCTGGCCCCTGCCGTAGACTTTTGAGGCGGGTGCAGCTTCCCGCATCCAGGCGACGAAACCGGCAGGCAGGATCTCCTGGCCGTTCCAGACGCCGTCCTGCAGCAGGAATTGGCCGAAGCGCGCCCAGTCGCGCGCGGTGGCGTAGAGATAGGACGAACCCACGAACGTGCCGTGCTCGTCGGTCTCCAGTACCGCGCTCTGCATGCCGAGCGGGTCGAACAGTGCAACCCTTGGCCACGCCAGCGCCTTGTTCTTGTCGCCGATCGCGTCCTGCCAGAGCCGCGACAGCATCACTGCCGTGCCGCTCGAATAGGAAAACATTTTGCCGACCTCGCCGGTCAGCGACTTGGATCCGGCAAAGCCTGCCATATCAGGCTCGAGGTAGAGCATCCGCGTGACGTCGGTGACGTCGCCATAATCCTCGTTGAACTCCAGCCCGCTCGACATCGCCATCATGTCGGCGAGACTGATGGCTGCGCGGCCATCCGCTTTCCAGGGTCCGAACAGGCCCTGGTTCGTCATCACCATCTTGCCGTCCTTCACCAGAGTGCCAACGATCGCGGCATTTACAGTCTTGGTCATCGACCAGCCAAGCAACGGCGTCTTTTCGGTAAAGCCTTCGCCATAACGCTCGGCAACGATGCGGCCGCTCTTGACCACCACCACCGCCCGCATACCGGCGCCGGTCATTGCAGGATCGTCGAGGATTTTCGCGATTTCGGGATTTTGCGAGACATCGACCTTGTCGCCGTCCGGCCAGAAGGCGTCGAGCGGCGGTGCCGGTGTCAACGCCGGCCCGGCGGCCGCTTTGGCCGTGGCGATGTCACCATCCGGAACCGAAGCACAGCCGAGCCCGTCACGAACGACCGCGACGCTTTTGCCGAACACGCCGAAGAGCCCGGCCGAAACCGTGCCCTGCTCCTTGTCGACGGACACCCTCATCAGCCTGAGCAGCGGATGGCCCGGCGCCTGCACGTCAACGGCGAGCACCTGATCGGCATCGCGTGCGGCGATAAAAACATTCGAGCAGACGATCTTGGCCGTATAGCCCGAGCCGACGCGGATCAGTTCCGGCGGCGCGATGTAAAGCCAGGCGGCGAGTGATGCGACCGCCAGCACGGCCAGCCCAAGCAGCCATTTGACGACCTTAAGAACGATCCGCATTTTTCGCCCCATATTCCCGCGCATGGATTTCCAGCTCGATTTGTGCCATCGATTTGCCGCCATTGCTTCGGCAAATCTTGGCTCCTGTCGAGCGCCGTCAACCTGTTATCAACCATGATCGGCGATCATTGGAAGTAATGAGCGGTCCTGTGGGGCGATCGCTTGGGGGCACGGTCGAGGGACCACCTGCAGCAACAACCCATCAGCGGCCGGCTGAAACCGGTTCAGGAGTAGCGATGCGCCGTTTCGCGGCTTTCATCTTGCTGACGCTGCTGGGCGCCTGCTCGACCGTCGACGATCTTGCGCCGTCGTCGCCGGGCGCCCCGACCGTTGCGGTGCGCGCACCCCGTTTTGACGACTCCGACCCGCATGAATGGGACAGCGGCGCGCCGTGGAGCTATGCCGTTCACGGCACCGACGTCTCCAAATACCAGACCTCGGTCGATTGGCCGGCCGCCAGGGCCAGCGGCATTTCCTTCGTTTTCATCAAGGCGACGGAAGGCGGCGATCGCTTCGACGAGTATTTCAACGAGCATTGGAGCCGCACGAAAGCCTCAGGAATCCCGCGCGCGGCCTATCATTTCTACTATTTTTGCACACCGGCCGCCACGCAGGCGCGCTGGTTCATCCAGAACGTGCCCAGAGACCGGTCGGCAATGCCCCCGGTTCTCGACATGGAATGGAACCCGCAATCGCCGACCTGCAAGCTGCGGCCGGATGCGGCCACGGTGCGCAGCGAGATGAGCACATTCCTCGAAATCGTCGAAAAACACTATGGCAAGAAGCCGATCATCTACACCTCGATCGATTTCTTCGACGACAACGGCCTATCGGCCTTCCGCGGCTATCCCTACTGGTTGCGTTCGGTGGCCGGCCACCCGCGCAAGAGATACGGCAGCCACCCCTTCACTTTCTGGCAGTACACCGGAACCGGTATTGTGCCGGGCATAAGGGGCAAAGCCGATATCAATGTCTTCAACGGCTCGGAAGCCGCCTGGAACAAGTGGCTGCGGCAGAACACCCGTTGACAGCGGGCCTGCCGCCTGCTTTTCGACACAGCCAGTGAAGGACGCCTGCAACCGCCGGTAATCTTCTCGGGAGGATGGCAATGCGATTGCGCTTGGAAATTCTCGCGGCGCTGTTTCTGGCCGTCACGGCGGCGCCGGCGGTGGCACAGCAATGCGGTGGCGATTTCGAAGCATGGAAGCAGGGCGTGGCGGCGGAGGCCAGGAACGCCGGCGTCGGCACTGCCGGCCTTGAGGCGCTGGAAGAGGCCACCGCCGACGAAAAAGTGCTGGCGCGCGACCGCGCCCAGGGCGTCTTTACCCAGACCTTCATCGAGTTCTCGAACCGGATGATCTCGGGCTACCGGCTGAAGCAGGGAGCGGTCATCCTAAAACAATATGCCGACGTCTTTGCCCGCGCCGATCGCGAATTCGGCGTTCAGGCCCCGGTCATTGCCGCCTTCTGGGCGCTGGAAACCGATTTCGGCGCCGTGCAGGGCGATTTCCACACGCTGAACGCACTGGTCACGCTCTCTCACGACTGTCGTCGCCCGCAGCTCTTCCGGCCGCAGATCGTGCCATTGCTGACACTGATCGACCGCGGCGTCGTGCCGGCCGACGTCACCGGGGCCTGGGCGGGCGAAATCGGCCAGACGCAGATGCTGCCTTCCGACTATCTCGGCCGCGGCGTCGACGGCGACGGCGACGAAGTGATCGACCTGCGCGGCAGCGCGCCAGACGTGATCATGACCACGGCCAACAAGATCATGTCGCGCGGCTGGAAACGCGACCAGCCCTGGATCGAGGAAGTTCGCGTGCCCGACGACTTGCCATGGGACCAGACCGGCCGCACCAACAAGCTGCCGCTGACGCAATGGGCTCAGTGGGGTGTCACCAACCCCGATGGCACGCCGCTTGTTGACAACGGCCTGAAGGCAGGTCTCGCGCTGCCCATGGGCCGCAAGGGGCCCGCCTTCCTCGTCTATGACAATTTCGACGTCTACCTCGAGTGGAACCAGTCCTTCACCTATGCGCTGACTGCGGCAAATCTCGCCGCGCGGCTGGCGGGTGCACCGCAATTCGACCCGCGCAATCCCGAACCCGGCCTTAACGGCGACCAGATGAGGGCATTGCAGACAAAGCTCGAGGCCAGAGGCTATGACGTGGGAACGGTCGACGGCATCCTGGGCACCAACACCCGCGAGGCGATCCGTAAGGAGCAGATGCGGCTAGGCCTGCCGGTCGACGGCTGGCCGACGGAGGAGCTTCTGGCGAAGCTCAGGGAGTAGTGGGTAGGGTAGTGGGTAGGGAATAGTGAGTAGTGAGTAGTGAGTAGTGAGTAGTAAATGGAATTATATGTTCACTACTGACTACTGACTACGACTACTGACTACTCCCTAATCCGCCATCGTCTCCAGGCTGGCAAACCCCTGCGGCGCGTCGCCCTCGTCGAACGGCGTCGTCACCTCGACGAAGGTGTCGGGATAAAAGCCGTTGAACCGTGTCCTCAGCGACAGCGAATAGGCGCCGATATGGCCGATCTCGATCCAGTCGCCGGTATCGACCGTTTCCGGCAGCCAGAACGGCCGCGACAGGATGTCAACGGAATCGCAGGTTGCGCCGCAGACCTTGAACGGGACGATGGTCTTTTCCTCGCCATTGCGCGAGCGGATCGCCGGGTCTGGAATGAAGCGCGCCGGCAGCGTGATCTTGCCGGTCCATGAATCCGACAGCGACGCCCAGATGCCATCATTGATGTAGAGCCGCTTGCCCTTGCGCAGCAGCACGCGCACGATCAGCGACAGACAGCGCGCCACGATCACCCTGCCCGGCTCCGCCACCAGCGGCATCTGGTCGAACTGGTATTCCTTCAGGTCGCCCGACAGCCGCGACATGATCTGGCCGAGCGACGGCATCTCGATCTGCTTGCGGTTGGGATCATGGCCGTATTCGGCGGGAAAACCGCCACCGACATCGAGCCCGGCAATGTCGAAGCTGACGCGGTTTCGCACCCAGTCGGCCGAGGCCAGCGCCCGCTCGTAGGTGTCGGGATCCTCGATCTGGCTACCGACATGGAAGCACAGGCCGACCTTGTAGCCCGTCCGGTTCAGCCGTTCGGCCAGATCGACGGCATTGGCCGGCCCGGCGCCGAATTTCTTCGACAGTTCGTAGGCGGCCGATCCCTTCGTCTGGATGCGCACGAACACGGTGATCGCACCCGGATCGATATCGAGCGCCCGCACCACGCGGGTCAGCTTGGTGATCTCGTCCTCATGGTCGAGCGAGATGACGCGGATGCCATATTTCTCCAGCGCCAGTTTGATGTCCGACTGTGCCTTGACCGGATGCATGTAGAGCATCTCGGCGTCGGGCGAGACCGCGCGCACGGCGGCGAATTCGCCGGGCGAGGCCACGTCGAAAGCGTCGACGCCGGCCTCAACCAGCGCGTTCAGCACGATCTGCTCGCCGTTGGTCTTGACCGCATAGGCGGTCTTGCCGGGAAACATGCCCATGAACTGTCTGGCGTCCGCCTTCAGCACCTGCGGGCGAAAGCAATAGATCGGATCGTCCGGGCGAAGCGCCAGCGCCGCTTCGCGCGCATTTTCGAATCGCTGCATGGACGAATCCCTTGGCTTAGACTGCGCACAATTAATCCAACCTATGCGGGAATGAAAACAATTCTGTGTCTCGCACCCCTGACGCTGCGGCGCTACGCCAGATGACAGGCCAGACGACAGGAAAAGCTAGCCCACCGATCTGCTTTCGGGTGGCCCTTGCCATCAAACAGGATATGGCCTGAACAGACGCCTGATTGGCTTGGCATTCAGAGCCACCTGGGAGGACGGTCCATGGCGATCACAACCACGACGGCAATGCGCGGACCCATGGCCCTGAAAGACTGGGCACAGCTTCTGCTGCTCGGTGCGATCTGGGGCGGCTCGTTCTTTTTTGCCCGCATTGCGGTTGCCGAGATTCCGCCGCTGGTGCTGGTGCTGTTTCGCGTCGCCATCGCGGCGCTGGCGCTGCATCTCTATCTCGGCCTGCGCGGTCCGTCCTTCCGCCTCGCCTTGCCGCATGCCGGTCTGTTCTTCCTGCTGGCGCTCGTCAACAACGTCATTCCCTTCTCGCTGATCTTCGCCGGCCAGACCGAACTTGGCGCCGGTGTCGCCTCGGTCCTCAATTCGACGACGCCATTCTGGACGTTGATCCTCGCCAACGCGCTGACATCAGACGAAAAACTCTCCTGGAACAAGCTTGCCGGGATCGCGCTCGGCATCGTCGGCACCGCGGTGATGATCGGGCCGGGCCTGCTTGCCGGGCTGGGCGGTCCGGTCTGGGCGAAATTCGCGCTGGTCGGCGCGTCGCTGTCCTATGCAGTCGCCCTGATGATTGCCCGCCGCTTCACGGGCGTGCCTTCACCGGTCATCGCCACGGGACAATTGACCGCCTCGACCATCATCATGATCCCGATCGTGCTGCTTAGCCATGGCACTGCCAACCTGTTTTCGGCCTCGCCGCCGGTGTGGGCAGCGGTATTGGCGCTGGCCCTGCTGTCCACCGCCTTCGCCTACATCCTCTATTTCAACCTCGTCGCCTCGGCCGGCGCCACCAACGCCTCGCTGGTCACGCTGATCGTGCCGGCCAGCGCCATCCTGCTAGGCTTTTTGTTCCTGCGCGAACGGCTCGAATTGTTCGAGCTCGGCGGCATGGGGCTGATCGCGCTCGGCCTCGTCACCATCGACGGCCGGCTGTTCGGCCGCCCGCGTTGAAGCTTCGCATCCAATTGGACGCGCCAACGACGCTCTAACTCGTGGAATCGTTGCATGGACCCGAAAATCGATTCCGATTTTCGGCAGCGGTAGCGCTGCCATATCGATCCTTGCCCCAGCTTCGTCACATTTTGTGCACAGGTCCGAAGCGGGATTTTGCCGAAGAGTTTCAATGCTTAACGGCAAAGAGCCGGTCGTGAATTCCACAATGTCGTCGCATTGCAGCATATTTTCCGCTTGCCTGTGGCACAAATGACCCTAGACTCTGGCCATAGCTCTTTAAGAGGAGGCTATGACGTGGGACTCACGAGGCCAATCAACGCATTGATGATCTGTGCTGCGTTTGCATTCATCGGGGCCCTGATTATGGGCTTTCTTCCATAGACCCGCCAAAGCGACGGAAGATCAGCACCGAATAGTCCAAGTCATTGAAAAGGCCGGGTTTTTACCCGGCCTTTTTGCATTTCCAGAGACCCGGCCGAGACTTACGCCGCGGCAGACCCCGCAGCTTCAGCCTCATGCGAGCGGATGCCGATCATGTGGCAGACGGCGAAGACGAGATCGGCCCGGTTCATGGTGTAGAAATGGAAATCGCCAACGCCGCGCTCGACAAGGTCCAGCACCTGCTCGGCCGCCACCGCGGACGCCACCAGCGCATGCGTCTGCGGGTCCGTCTGCAGCCCGTCGAAGCGCTCGGCCATCCACGCCGGCACCAGCGCACCGCAGCGCGCCGAGAAATTGGCGACCTGGGTGAAATTGTGGACCGGCAATATGCCCGGCACGATCGGTATGTAGATGCCGGCCCGCCGTGCCCGCTCGACATAGCGCTCGTAGAGATCATTGTCGAAGAAGAACTGGGTGATCGCCCGTGTCGCGCCATTGTCGACCTTGCGCTTCAGCATGTCGATGTCGGTGGCGAAATCCGGGCTCTCCGGATGCTTTTCCGGATAGGCGGAGACCGAGATATCGAAATCGCCGACACCTTTCAGCGCTCCCACCAGTTCGGCGCCATTGGCATAGCCGTCCGGATGCGGACGGTAGGCGGCGCCGACGCCCTCGGCCGGATCACCGCGCAAGGCGACGAAGCGGGTGACGCCCATGTCGGCGAATTCCTGAATGACCTCGTCGACCTCGTGACGCGCCGCATCGACGCACGTCATGTGCGCCGCCGGCGTCAGCGCCGTTTCGGTGAGGATACGCTTGACCGTGCGCGCGGTGCGCTCGCGCGTCGAGCCGCCGGCGCCATAGGTGACGGAGACGAATTTCGGCTTGAGCGGCTGCAGCCGGGTGACGGTGTCCCACAGCCTTGCTTCCATCTCGTCGCTCTTCGGCGGGAAGAACTCGAACGAAACTCTGACCTTGTCACCAATGTCAGGGCGGCGGGAAAAGCGGAACTGGTTCATCAGGCGGTTTCCCCTATCGGATAGGCATTGGCCGGTTGTGCGTGGTTGGAAGGATCGGCGATCAGCATGCGCTGGTCACGGCCGAGCCACAGTTTTACGGTGAGCCTGGGCTCGTTGCCACCGCGCGGCTCGAATTCCTGGCTGTCCTCGAGGTCGAGCCCGGCCTCGGAAAACCACTCGGTGATCTGCCGGTCGGAAAAGCCGAGCCGCACATGCGCGTGGGCGTCGCGCAGGAATTCCAGCGAATGCGGAGCGAAATCGACGATCACCAGCCGGCCTGCCGGACGCAGCAGCCTTGCTGCCTCGTGGATGGCGCGGGCGGGATCGTCGAGATAGTGCAGCACCTGGTGGATGGTAACGAGATCGAAGGCGTCGCGCTCGACCGGTGGCGCAAAAATATCGCCCTGGCGCACCTGCGCATTCGAAATGCCGGCTTTGTCGAGATTAGCGCGCGCCACCGTCAGCATCTCGCGCGACATGTCGATGCCGACGCCGCGCCGGTAGAGCGGCGAAAAGATTTCGAGCAGTCGCCCGGTGCCGGTGCCAAGATCGAGCATCGACTGGAACGGCCGCTTGCCGACGAGCTTGAGCAGCGCTGTCTCCACGGCGCGGTCCGGCACATGCAGCGAGCGGATATGGTCCCAGCTTGCGGCATTTACGGAGAAATATTCGGCGGCGCGATCCTGCCGCTTGCGTTTGACCGCTGCCAACCGCTCTAGATCACGCTCGATCTGCGGATCGGCACCGCGGATGCCGGAGACCAGCTTGAGCACGAAATCCCGCGCCGCGTCCGAATCGGACAGCCGGAAGAAGGCCCATGAGCCCTCCTGATAGCGGCCGATCAGCCCCGCCTCCAGCAGCAGCTTCAGGTGGCGCGAGACGCGCGGCTGGGACTGGCCGAGGATTTCGGTGAGATCGGAAACGGTCAGGTCGCCGCGCGACAGCAACGCCAGGATGCGCAACCGGCTGGATTCGGCCGCCGCCTTCAATGTATCTACCATGGTGTCCAGAGCGACGTGCATGCGAGCATTCTCTTTGAAAAAGATATAAACATATGTTTATGTCGATTTTGATGGCCTTGCAAGCGGTATGTCGCTCCCGGACAAGAAAATGACGCATGCGTGGCGGATCGCGCAAAGCCGAAAGCATGATCGGGGGCGAAAACCATGTTCGAAAAGCGCAGCGGCGAAAAGCTTCTGGAAACCGATCCGGCCGATATGCCGCCGGACGGCCATGTCGTCTTCATCGGCCGCATCGCCTCGCCCTGGACCGCGCGGGAAACTTGCCCCAAGAACATGAAAGCCGCGCGGGAAACCGGTCAGCCGGCGGTTCTCACGGTCGACCAGCCTTATCGCGAGGGCCTGTTCGGGCTTGAGCGCGCCAGCCACGTCATCATCCTGTCCTGGCTGCACCACGCACCGCGGACCCTGATTGTTCAGAAACCCCGCCATGCGGCTGAACCGAAGGGCGTTTTTTCGCTGCGCTCCCCTGCCCGGCCGAACCCGGTCGGGTTGCATATCGCCAGGCTCGTCGCCCTCGACATCGAAACGGGCCGTATCGATCTCGATGCCATCGACCTGCTCGACGGCACGCCGGTCATCGACATCAAGCCTTATTTCGCTTCGATCGATGCCTTTGCCGAGGCGACCATTGCCGGACGGGACGGGCAATGAATGCGCCGACTGGCCGCCGCCGCGCCATCGCCAAGGCGCTGACAGCGCTTTTGCCGCTGGCGCCCTATGCCGACATGGAAAAAATCCGCGCCGACGCCGGCGCGGTGCATATGAAGAGCTTGCCGCCGACGATCGCGGTGTGGCTGGCGACGACAGCCCATATCCGTCATGTGCACACCGACTACGAAAAACTGCTGGCCGAAGGCTACGACCGCGACTCCGCGCGCTTCTTCGTCATGGAACAGACCAACATCGTGCTGACCCGCTGGCGCGCCACGCGTCTGCTCGAGAATGACGATGAGGAATAACCAGTACCTCGATGGCTCATCCGGAAACCTTGCCTGTGTCTTGTGCCACCCGCCGCAGCGCTCTAACGCGTCTGGACGGGATGAGCTGACGGAGGACGTAATGAGCAAGTCGATCGATCCGCATGCCGAACCACTGCCCGCGCTCTCCGCCCGTCACATAGACCCGCACTCCTATCCGGACGGGGTTGCCTTCCTGGACGGGCAATATTTGCCGATGTCGCAAGCCAAGATCTCGGTGCTGGATTGGGGCTTCCTGCATTCCGACGCCACCTACGACACGGTGCATGTCTGGAACGGTCGCTTCTTCCGCCTCGACCTCCATCTCGATCGCTTCTTCGGCGGGCTGGAAAAGCTGCGCATGACGATCCCGTTCGACCGCGATGGCGTAGCCGATATCCTCGAAAATTGCGTGGCGCTGTCGGGTCATCGCGCCGCTTATGTCGAGATGCTGTGCACGCGCGGTGCCTCGCCGACCTTCAGCCGCGACCCGCGCGACGCGGTTAACCGCTTCATGGCTTTCGCGGTTCCCTTCGGATCGGTCGCCAATGCCGAGCAATTGCAGCGTGGCCTGCATGTGGCGATCAGCGACAAGGTGCGCATCCCACCGGGTTCGATCGACCCGGCTATCAAGAACTATCACTGGCTCGACCTGGTGCGAGGCCTCTACGACGCCTATGACCGCGGCGCCGAGACCGCGCTGGTCCTCGATTTCAACGGCAATGTCGCGGAAGGACCCGGTTTCAACGTCTTTTGCATTAATGACGGTAAGCTGTCGACGCCGGCTGTCGGCGTGCTGCCAGGCATCACCCGCCGCACCGTCTTCGATCTCTGCGCCGAGGCAGGGCTTGCCGTCGCAGCGGCCGATGTCAGCGTCGCCGCACTTCGTCAGTCCGACGAGGTCTTCATCACCTCGACCGCCGGCGGCATCATGCCGGTGACGATGATCGACGGTGTTGCGGTCGCGGACGGCAAGGTCGGCGCGATTACCAAGCGCCTGATGGCGATCTATTGGCAGAAGCACGAAGACCCGGCCTGGTCGAGCGCGGTGCGCTATCCCTGACCCATCCCGGCCTCAGGCCCGGTAGATCCACTGCTCGGGCACACGCACCGAAATCTCCTCGCCGGTCGTGATGCGGCCTGGTTTTTCGACCCAGGCAACGAGCCCGCGCAACCGCTTTGCCGTCTTCGGGAACAGCAATGCGCCGGCCTCATGGTCGGCCATTCCGGCATTTTTGGCGACCGATCGCCCGGCGATGCGGCAAGGTCCGTTCTGCGCGTCGACCTTGATGGTGACGCCGCCCTTAAAAAACAGCAGCGTGCCGGACGGCAGCATGGAGAGATGCGGCAGGCCTTCGATCAAGAGATTGGCGCCGATCCACTCCGGCTTGATCTCGGCGATGCCCATCCGCCGGGCGACGATCGCCAACTCGTCCGCCGCCACGATCGACAGCTGCCGCTCGTTGCGCATCTCGGTGCCGCGTGGATACCAGGGCTCTCGCCCGCCGGAACGCCGCGTCGCGCCGGCGTGGAAATCGCCGTCGATGCCGTCGAAGCCGAGCCGCAATTCATCCACCGCGCGGGTCTCGAAATGATCTGATGGCGCGACGTAAAGCGCGGCCACCTGCGCGGCAAGTTTCCGCGCCGGGATGATTTCGACCGGGTTTTCGACCTCGGGGAAGAGATCCAGCATGGGGCTTCATTCCTTGCGTGACGCGACGCAATTAGCCGGAGCGAGCTCTTCAGGTCCAGTCGAAAGCGCTAATGCTCCAATCAACGAGACTGATGTGATTATACCAGCGCCTTCTAGGCCGTGTGGGCGAATGACTCGGCATTGTGTCGGAATCACCGACGACCACGCGTCCTAGAGATATAGCCATCTCGGAGAATGACGATGCGACGCACACTCGACAAATCCTTAGAAGTGACGATTCAGAAGAGTCCTGCCAAGGGCGGTTGGACCTACGTGGTTTGGCCCGAGTCCGCAGATTTCTTTGGGACCAGAGGCTTGGTAAAGGTTCGGGCGACTGCTGACGGCGTACCCTTCCAAAGCTCTTTCATGGCTCTTGGCGACGGCAGACACAAGTTACCTCTCAAGGCCGACCTGCTCAAAGCGATCGGGAAGCAATCGGGTGACAGCATCACGATCACTCTCGTTGAGCGGCTAAACTAATGCTGGGCCGTTCGCGCCAGAATACATCAGAGCATGCGCAATAGCGCCCCGCCAATCGAATAGCCGGCGCCGAAGGCGCAGAGCAGGCCATAGTCGCCGGCCTTCATGTCGGCGTGGTTCTCCGCCAGGGCGACGATCGCGCCGGCGCCCGCGGTATTGCCGAGGCGCTCCAGCACCATCGGCGCGCGGTCATGGCCGACCTCGTGGCCGAACGACAGCTTCAGGATCATGGCGTTCATCCGTGCATTGGCCTGATGCAGCCAGAAGCGCCGGATCGCTTGCGGCGTCAGCCCGTGCTCGGCCAGGAATTCGACGATGAACTTGTGCCCGGCGACGGTGACCTCCTTGAACACCTTGTTGCCGACCTGCTTGATCAGGTTGCCTTCCAGATTGATCATATAAGGATCGTCTTGGGCGGTGCGCGTGTAATAGCCGAGATTGGTGCGAATGTTGTTGGACATCTGCGTCCAGGTCCGCGTGTCGAGCACCTCGAAGCGTCCCGGGCGCTTGTCGCCCTGGGCAAGCCCCTCGACGACCATTGAGACCGAAGCATCGCCGAAGATGAAATGCGTCTGCCGGTCGCGGAAATTGAGATGGCCGGTAATGATCTCGGGCGTCGTCACCAGCACGCGCCTGTGTGCGCCCGCCCGCACCAGATTGACCGCAATATGCAATGCCGCCGCCGCCGACGAGCAGCCAAGGCCCATGTCGAAACCGGCGCCCTTCGTGCCCATCGCCTGCTGCATCTCGATGGCGATCGCCGGATAGGGCCGCTGGTGATGCGAGGCCGAGCAGATCACCAGGTCGATATCCCCAGGCTCCAGGCCGGCATGGTCGAGCGCTTTCCTGGCCGATGCGATGCCGAACTCGGCTTCCAGCGACAGCGCATCGTCGGGCCGCGCCGGGATGCGCGGCGCCATGCGGGTCGGGTCGAGAATGCCTTCCCGCTCGATCACATGGCGGGTCTGTACGCCCGAAGCATGGACGATGAAGGCGCTGTCCGATTTCTGCAGCAGCGTCTCGCCGGAAGCTTGGCGGCGGACATTCTCCATGTCGACCCAGGCATTGAAGCTGTCGACCAGTTCTTCATTGGTGATCGAAGGCTCGGGGATTTCAACGCCGATGCCGCTGATGATGACGCGATGCATTTTTCAGTTCGTCCCCATGCGCAGCGTTGCGGCTTGATGTGGGCGCCGCGAAGACTGGGCGCAACTGTTTTTCGTACTTGGTGGGTGTTTACGCCGGCTTAAATCAAGTGCCTGAGGCAAAAGACCACGACCTTGCGTGGCTGAAATGCGCATGGTGGTGAAACCGGGTCAAGCGCCGCCAGGCACTGCCTCTCGGTGTGGCTCCGTTTCTAAGCGGATCGCCGCGCGACGATGAAGAGGCGGGGAAAGCGCAGCAGCACCTTGCCGTTCGCCGTCTTCGGATAGGCTTCGGTTATTCTGGCGGTGTAGCGCTTGAGGAAAAGCCGCCGCTCGTCCTCGTCGAGCGGATCGAGGAACGGCTTCAGCCCGGTCGACTTCAGCCATTCGACGATGGCTTCGGCACCGGCCAGCGGATGATTGTAGGCGGTGTGCCAGATGTCGAGCCGGTCTGAGAACGGCGACAAAAGATCGTAGTAGAACGACACCGGCGGCAACGCCTCGCGCGCAGCACCCGCGAGCTTTTCGGAAAACGGCACTTCGACCGCCGTCTCCCGCATCAGCCGGTGCGACGGCTCGCTCATGTTGTCGGGCATCTGCACGGCAAGCGCGCCGCCCGGCGCCAGAAATCCCATCAGCCGCTGGAAGATCGCCGGATGCTCGGGCAGCCACTGGAACACCGCATTGGCAAAGATCACGTCGACCGGCTGTTCGGGCAGCCACGCCGCCGCATCCGCCAGCTCGAAGGTCACATCAGGCAAACGTGCCCTCGCCTTCTCGATCATTTCAGGCGAGGTGTCGAAGCCGCTGACCTGCGCGCTCGGCCAGCGCTCAACCAGCAATTCCGTTGAATTGCCCGGCCCGCAGCCGATGTCGACCACCCGGCACGGTGCCTCCACCGGCACCTGCGCGACGAGATCGCGCGCCGGCCGCGTGCGCTCGTCCTCGAATTTGAGATATTGGGCGGCGGACCAGTCGGGTTTTGCTTTTGCGGCAGTGCTGTTCATCGATAGACCTCGCGACGGTTGCCGACCTCCACAACCAGCACGACAAGCCGGCTATCCTCGAATTGGGCAATGATTCTGTAGTCGCCGACGCGAAAACGCCAAGCCTCTTGCTTGGTCGGGGTCAGGCGCTTGGCAAGTGCTCTTGGATTGGATGCTCCGTTGAAAGCCGTTCGATATCCTTTTCGGCTCCCGGCGTGAACTCGACACGCCAATTCATTCAGCGGCAGGTTTCTTGCGCCGTTCCTCGACTTCGCGAAGCTCAAGCTTCCGGATCAGTTCGTCCAACGGAATGCGCGTGCCGTCGTCATCCCTCAGGCGTTCCTCCGCAATCCTGGGATCCTGCCAATCCTCAATGGTCTCGAGGATCGCTTCAACTGCGACCTGATCGATCGTACGGCCGCTGGCCTTGGCCATATCGGCCAGCAGCTTCTCGGCTTTTTGCGGCAATTTGACCGTGATCATGGGCAGCTCCATCCGATCAATTTAGGTCAAACGACGGTCGCTTGCAACGAAACGAGACCCTACCTTGTCAGCCGCTTGTACGTCATGCGGTGCGGATTGACGGCATCGGGGCCGAGCCGGCGGATCTTGTCCTGCTCGTAATCCTCGAAGTTGCCCTCGAACCATTCGACATGGCTGTCGCCTTCGAAGGCCAGGATATGCGTCGCCAGCCGGTCGAGGAACATGCGATCGTGCGAGATGATGACGGCGCAGCCGGCGAAGTTTTCCAGCGCGTCTTCGAGTGCGGCCAGCGTTTCCGTATCGAGATCGTTGGTCGGTTCGTCGAGCAGCAGCACGTTGCCGCCGGTCTTCAGCATCTTGGCCAGATGCACGCGGTTGCGCTGGCCGCCGGACAGATTGCCGACCTTCTGCTGCTGATCGCCGCCACGAAAATTGAACGACGCGCAGTAGGCACGGGTGTTGGCCTCGAACTTGCCGAGCTTGACCACTTCTGCGCCGCCCGAGATTTCTTCCCAGACGGTCTTGGTCGGGTCGAGTGCGTCGCGGCTCTGGTCGACGTAGCCGAGCTTGACCGTCTCGCCGACGCGGATCGTGCCGGCATCCGGCTTTTCCTGGCCGGTGATCATGCGAAACAAAGTGGTCTTGCCAGCGCCGTTCGGGCCGATGACGCCGACGATGCCGCCGGGCGGCAGCTTGAATTCGAGATCGTCGATCAGCAGCGTATCGCCAAAGCCCTTCGACAGATCGTCGACCTCGATCACCAAATTGCCGAGCCGCTCGCCATGCGGAATGACGATCTGCGTGTCGCTCGGACGCCGCTTGTCGGCCGCATCCAATAGATCCTGGAATGCCTGGATGCGCGCCTTCGACTTGGTCTGCCGGGCTTTCGGGCTGGACTGGATCCACTCGCGCTCGCGGCCGATCGCCCGCTGGCGTGCATCGTCCTCGCGGCCCTCCTGCTTGAGCCGCTTGGCCTTGGCTTCGAGATATTTGGTGTAGTTGCCCTCATAGGGGATGCCGCGGCCGCGGTCGAGCTCGAGGATCCAGCCGGTGACATTGTCGAGGAAGTAGCGATCGTGGGTGATGATCATCACCGCGCCCGGATAGGCGCGCAGATGCTTTTCCAGCCACGCCGTCGTCTCGGCGTCGAGATGGTTGGTCGGCTCGTCGAGCAGCAGAAGGTCGGGCTGGCGCAGCAGGAGCTGGCAGAGTGCTACGCGGCGGCGCTCGCCGCCCGACAGCTTGGTGACGTCGGCTTCCTTGGGCGGACAGCCGAGCGCTTCCATCGCCATCTCGACCTGCTGTTCGAGGTCCCACAGGTTCAGCCGGTCCATCTCGTCCTGGAGCTTGGCCGACTCATCGGCCGTCTCATCGGAATAGTTCATCATCAATTCGTTGTAGCGTTCGATGATCGCGGTCTTGGCGGCGACGCCTTCCATGACGTTCTCGAACACGGTCTTGCTCGCATCGAGTGCCGGCTCTTGCGCCAGGTAACCGACGGTGGCGCCTTCGGCCAGCCACGCCTCGCCGCTCCACTCCTTGTCGATGCCGGCCATGATCTTGAGGATGGTCGACTTGCCGGCGCCGTTCGGGCCGAGGATGCCGATCTTGGCGTCGGGGTAGAAGGAGAGATGGATGTTCTCGAGCACCTTCTTGGTGCCATAGGCCTTGTTGAGGCCGGCCATGTGATAGATGAACTGGCGTGCCACGCGCGCTTTCCCTGAAAAGTCGACTGGATGTCGGATTGAATGGAAGTTGAGCGCTATGTAGGCGATGCCGCGCCGAACGGCAAACTGTTTTGGCATTTCGAACCTGCCTTCGGGCCGAAGACGATCATCGAACTGTCGCCGCTTTGGTTCGCTGCATGGTCCGGCGAAAGCTCGGGTTAACCATTCCGCGCCAAAGGTGTTGGATTGGGAATCGCCGGCAAGCCGCGATTTCTGCAGAGAGATCGGATCGTGCTGAACAGTTTCCTGCTCCTTGCCGAAGCGGTTCTCTATTTCGGCGTCATGGTCACGCTTTTCCGGTTCAGGAACCGCATCGGCCTCGGCGTGTTCGTCTGTGCGCTCGGCGTCATGCATTTTCTGGAGACTTACCTCGCCAGCGTCTTTTATGTCGCCCTGCCGTTCGGCATGGTTTCGCCCGGTTCCGCGGTGCTGTTTTCCGGCAAGCTGGTGATGCTTCTGCTGCTCTATATCAAGGAGGACGCGGCAACCGTCCGGCAGCCGATTTACGGCCTGTTGCTCGGCAATGCCCTGATGATCGGGCTTGTGCTGGTCCTGCGCCTGCATGAGATCGCACCGCTTCCCAACGGCAACCTTCCAGACATCGGTTTCATCGACCAGATGGGCTGGCTGATGGTGTGGGGCACGACGCTGCTCTTCGTCGACGCCATCCTGATCATCCTGCTTTACGAAAAGCTTGGGCGTTATCTTCGCAAGGCGCTGTTCTCCCGCATCCTGATCTCCGTCGCTTGCGTGCTGACTTTCGACCAGGCTGGATTTTTCATCGCGCTGGACTTCGTCACCGGCGCGCCGATCGCGGTTTTCTTTGGCGGCTGGTTCGCCAAGATGGGAGCGGCGCTTGCCTACAGCACCATGCTTGTCGCTTATATCAAATGGTTCGAGGCGCGGCAGATTCCGGCGCCGCGCGGCCTGTCCGACATTTTCGACACACTGACCTATCGCGAGCGCTATGAGGCGCTGATCGAGCATGTCGGCCGCGACGGCCTCACCGGCCTGCTGCACCGGGGACGCTTCGACAGCGACGGCGAAGCGGCCGTTGCAGCCAGCCTGCGGACTGCCAAACCACTCAGCCTCTTGATCATCGACGTCGACCACTTCAAATCGATCAACGATCGCTTCGGCCACGCCGAGGGCGACAAGGTGCTGAAATCTGTCGCCGGCCTGCTTGGCGACGTTGCCGGTCCCGAGGATCAGGTGTTCAGGATCGGCGGCGAGGAATTCGCCATCCTCTGCTCACGGTCGCATTCGGTCGCCAGGCTGCTTGGCGAAAGCATCAGGCAGGCCGTCAAGACATCCGCAAGCACCAGCCGGTTCGATATCACCGTAAGCGCCGGTATCTCCACCGTCAGCGAGACGACCCGCTGCCTTGCCGATGTCTTTGCGCTGGCTGACCAGCGCCTCTACAAGGCCAAATCGACGGGACGCGATCGCGTCGTCGGCGAACCGGGCGGCCACGAGGCCGATAGCCTCACCCCATGGACCAGGCCAGCGCGCGGCATCGGCGCATAGGCATCCCGTGTCACTGGAACTCGATCGGATCGACGGTGCCTTTCGGACAACCCGCATTGTTCGTTGGCACTGATGCCAGCAACAGCTCACTGAGCGAAGAGTTCGGCCCGATCGGGCCGGTCAGGCCGAGCGTCAGTTCGCCGATCAGCCGCCTGCCGCTCGAATGGTCGTTCAAACAGGAGACGCGAACCCGATCGCCCGCGCCGGGACCGAAGGCACTGTCGAAGGCGGCACGGATCTGGTCGGAGGTCAGATCCTGGCCAATTTTTTGCGTGAAAAGATCACGCACCGGTGAAGCATTCACCGCGCGCGTCAGGTTCAGCGCATCGGAAAAATACTGCTGCTGGCTCTTGCCGTAACAGGTGCCATGTTTGATCCACTCATGCCTGTCGAGATCGGATGCGGTGCCTGGCATCACCTGATCGAGCTCCGACCGCGTGTTCGGCTCGAGCTCGACCGGCGGCAAATCCTGCCAATGCGCCGGATTGTCGTTCGCCTTGTCGGCCGCTGCCACCTGGCAATAGAAATTTCCGTTCGGCTGCGGCCACAGCCCATGCAAGGTGAAATGCGTCGCGTCAAAACCGGCCGCGCTCTGCGCCTTGCATTCGGTTTTGCTGGGCTTGGTTTCACAAAAGGCCGGCTGCCAGCTCAGCGCGAGGACATATTCGGGCTTTCCCGAAGCCGGCGCAGCGGACTTGTCCCCTTCGGTCGGCATCGGCGCGGCCGGCATTGTTGATGCGCTGCCGCCCGAAACATGGCCGCAATCGACCTTCACCCAACGGCGCTCCGGATCGGCCTCCGGCACGCGGATCAGATAATGCGTGGGAGCATCCTTGTTGCCAGCCAGCAGTTCATAGCTCTGTCCCGCATCGGTCGAGATACTGCCGGGGTTCTTGCCGCTTTTGATGGCCTGCGTCGCTGGACAGGCGGCGTCGGCCACGAAAGAGCCGCTCATCTTGACCTCGGCCCGCGCAGCACCCGTTAGCGACGCGGCGACAAGCGCCAATCCGAAAACAAGACCTGACCGCACACGCATGAAAGTACCCCGGCTGAAAAAGCCGCGGCAACAGACTGCCGCCCTCTCCCGGTATCAAATTCTCCATGTCAGAATTGCAATACCGCGCGTTGCGACGCAAGAACAGCGCTGCGAAAACACTGCCGATGGATTGACGCAAAACCGGCGTCGGCGCACACAAACGCCCCGTAGGCGCGAAAACGCGTTGGAGACGAAGCGACAATGTCATTCAGCCAACAGCGCGTGCTTCGATCGCCGACCGGTGCCGAGCTCAACCTTTATGTGAAACGCGCCGAGGGCCGCCCGCGCGCCGTTGTTCAGATCAATCACGGGCTGGCCGAGCACGCCGCACGCTATGTTCGTTTCGCTACCTTTCTGGGCGAGCGCGGTTACCATGTCTACGCCCATGACCATCGCGGCCACGGCGCCACCAAGGCGCCCGATGCGCCGCTCGGCCAGTTCGCTCAATCAGATGGCGGCGCCAAGGTCATCGCCGATGTCGCCGCCGTGCACGATCTGATCGCCAAGGAACATTCCGGCCTGCCGGTCATCGTCTTCGGCCATTCCATGGGCGGCCTCGTCGCGTTGAATTTCATGCTTCATCATTCGAACCGGCTGCACGCCGCCGCCATCTGGAACGCCAATTTTTCCGCTGGGCTCGCCGGTCGTGCCGCGCGAATCATCCTGGCCTGGGAAAAATTCCGGCTGGGCTCCGATATGCCGTCGCGCATGCTGCCTAGACTGACGTTCCACGCCTGGGGCAAAGCCGTCCCCAATCACCGGACGCCGTTCGACTGGCTGTCGCGCGACGCAGCCGAAGTCGACAAGTACATCGCCGACCCGCTGTGCGGCTGGGATGCATCGGTGTCGATGTGGCGCGACCTGTTCGGGTTCGTCTTCGACGGTGCCGACGACATTAATTTTTCCGGTATCCGCAAGACACTTCCGATCTGCCTGGTCGGCGGCGAAAAGGACCCCGCCACCGACGGCGGCAAGGCGGTCAGCCATATCGCTCGCCGCCTGCACAGGATGGGTTTTTCGAATCTCGTTTCAAAGGTTTACGCCGAGACCCGCCACGAAAGTCTGAACGAGGTGAATCGAGATATCATCATGGACGATTTCGCCGCATGGGCCGACAGCGTGCTGAAACAAACATGATCGAGATTTGGCATGATCGAGATTTGGCATGATCGACATTGGCATGATGGGTTTGGCCCATTGCAAGAGCCGTGACAGCAGCACGCGGGATTGATAGTGCATGTTGCCCAAAAGTGCGCAGCGGTTTTGGGATAACGACATGCATAAAAAGAAAACTAGAGCCTGCGTTTCCGACCAATCACGGTGATCCATGACTGAGCCTCCGCTGAAAGGCATCCGCGTAATCGAACTCGCCCGCATCCTGGCCGGACCGTGGGCCGGGCAAATGCTTGCCGATCTCGGCGCCGACGTCATCAAGGTCGAGAGCCCAGTTGGCGGCGACGACACCCGCAAATGGGGGCCGCCCTTCGTCATGAGCCATGACGGCGAAAACCTTTCGGCCGCCTACTATCATTCCTGCAATCGCGGCAAGCGCTCCGTCGCCATCGATTTCTCGACGCCCGAGGGCGCCGAGACGGTGCGCCGGCTGGTCGCGACCTCAGATGTGCTGATCGAGAACTTCAAGCTCGGCGGCCTGAAGAAATACGGGCTCGACTATGACAGCTTGCGCAAGATCAATCCGCGGCTGATCTATTGCTCGATCACCGGCTTTGGCCAGGACGGACCCTATGCGCCGCGCGCCGGCTATGACTTCATCATCCAGGGCATGGCCGGCATGATGTCGATCACCGGCGAGGCTGGCCGCGAGCCGCAAAAAGCCGGCGTCGCGGTATCCGACATTTTCACCGGCCTCTATTCGGTGATCGCCATCCAGGGCGCACTTCGCCACGCCGAGAAGTCCGGCGAAGGCCAGCACATCGACATGGCGCTCTACGACACCCAGATCTCGGCGCTCGGCAACCAGAACCTCAATTATCTGGTTTCAGGAAAATCGCCGGTGCAGATGGGCAACGCGCATATGAACATCGCGCCCTACGAAGTGGTGCCGGTGAAGGACGGCCATATCATCCTGGCCATCGGCAATGATGGCCAGTTCGCTAAATTCTGCGCGACCGTCGGATTGGACGAGCTGTCGTCGAACCCAGATTTCGCCACCAATCCCGCCCGGGTCGCCAACCGCGCGAAGCTGCGCGAGCATATAGTCGAATCGCTAAAGACCTTCGATCGCGATCCGCTGCTGGCTAAACTGGAGGCGGCAAGCGTGCCTGCCAGCCCGATCAACACGATCGGCGAGATGTTCGCCGACCCGCAGACCATCGCGCGCGGCATGCGGCTCGACCTCGACGACGGCCATGGCAATCTCTTGCCCTCGGTGCGGGCGCCGATGGTCATGTCGGGCACGCCGCTGGTCTATGAGCGGCCCTCGCCGCGCCTCGGCGAACACACCGAAGAAATCCTTGCCGAACTGGAGAGGTCAGGAAAATGAAGACCGGCGGACAACTCATCGTCGATGCGCTCGAAGCCAACGGAACGGACCGTGTCTATTGCGTGCCCGGCGAATCCTACCTTGCGGTGCTCGACGCGCTGCACGATTCGCCGATCCGCACCATCGTCTGCCGTCAGGAGGGCGGTGCTGCGATGATGGCCGACTGCCATGGTCGCCTGACCGGCAAGCCCGGCATCTGCTTCGTAACCCGCGGCCCCGGCGCCACCAACGCCTCGGCCGGCATCCACATCGCCATGCAGGATTCCGTTCCCGTCATCCTGTTCATCGGCCAGGTCGCCAGCCACGCCAAGCAGCGCGAGGCTTTTCAAGAGGTCGACTATGTCAGGTTCTTCGGCGATATCGCCAAATGGGTGGTCGAGATCGACGACGCCTCGCGCATCCCCGAATTCGTCACGCGGGCCTTCGCAGTGGCAACGTCCGGCCGCCCCGGCCCGGTCGTCATCTCGCTGCCGGAAGACATGCTGACCAGCCTGGCCGAAGCGCCTGCTGCCCTGCCCTACACGCCGGTCGAAACGCGACCGGGCGAGGCCGAGCTCGATGCGCTGGAAAAGCTGCTCGGCAAGGCAAAGCGACCCTTCGTCATCCTCGGCGGCACGCGCTGGGATGCGGAGGCCGTCGTGCGGATGCGGACGATCGCCGAAGCCTGGTCGCTCCCGATCGGCTGTTCCTTCCGCCGCCAGGTGCTGTTCGATCATCTCCACCCGAACTATGCAGGCGATGTCGGCATCGGCATCAACCCGAGGCTGGGCAACGCCATCAAACAGGCCGATCTGGTGCTGCTGATCGGCGGCCGCATGGGCGAGATGCCGTCCTCCGACTACACGCTGCTGAAGAGTCCCTACCCCGACCAGAAGCTGGTGCATGTCCATGCCGACGCCGGCGAGCTCGGCCGTGTCTATCGGCCGACGCTGGCGATCAACGCCTCGCCGTCCGCTTTCGTCGAAGCCTTCGCCGGGCGCAAGCCGGCTGCCGCGCCAGCCTGGGCGGATGAAACACCGAAGCTGCACGCCGCCTATCTCGACTGGTCGACGCCGCCCGAAAGCGGTCCCGGCGCCGTCCAGATGGGGCCAATCATGAACTATCTCGAAAAAATGCTGCCCGACGACGCGATCTTCACCAATGGTGCCGGCAACTACGCCACCTGGGTGCATCGCTTCCACCGCTTCCGCCGCTTTGCCACGCAGGCAGCGCCGACCTCCGGCTCTATGGGCTACGGCACGCCGGCAGCGGTCGCCGCCAAGGAATTGTTCCCCGACCGCGACGTGATCGCCTTTGCCGGCGACGGCTGCTTCCTGATGAACGGCCAGGAATTCGCCACCGCCGTGCAGTACGATCTGCCGATCATCGTCGTCGTCGTCAACAACGGCATCTACGGCACCATCCGCATGCATCAGGAGCGCGAGTATCCGGGCCGTGTTGTCGCCACCGACCTAAAGAATCCCGACTTCGCGGCGCTCGCCCGCGCCTATGGCGGCCATGGCGAAACGGTCGAGAAGACGGCCGACTTCGCCCCAGCCTTCGAACGCGCGCGTGGCAGCGGCAAGCCGTCGATCGTCGAGATCAGGCTCGACCCCGAGGCCATCACACCGACCCGCACGATGACCCAGATAAGAGACAGGTCGTGATCCGATAGGAAGGGCGCCCCTTCCGTCGGCAGAGGGCTTGGCTACATCGTCGCCGCCTTCTCGATCTGTCCGCGGATCTCGCCGTCCTTGTGGGCGGCCGTATGGATGTTGATGTAGTATTTGCCGGCCATCAGGTCGGCGGCCTGCGCGTCGGTCAGAGTCGCCGCCCCCTTGAACGGGCTTTTCGGAGCGCCCTTGAACGGGACGACGACGCCGGCATTTTCACCCTTTGCTGCCGGGCCGTGAATATGTCCGGCCGTCGCCGGTCCACTGAGACCTGAATACGTCACGTTCCAGGTGAGCTGTTTCGTGGCGGTGTCGAAGACGAGAGCAGCGGTACCCTTGCCCTCCGTGGTGATGGGCGGATTCTGCTGAGCGCCATCGAGCGTCGCCTTCATCTTCATCATGTCGGCCAAGGCCGGTGAAGCGCAAAGGAAGGATGCCGAAACGGCCAGCGCCGAAAGCATCGGCGAGAAGGATTGCATGCGCATGGAAATCTCCGTTGTGGCGGTGACATCCGCTGAGGCTGGATGCACTGGAACAACGGTTGTGGCGAGCGGATGTTTCCACCGGTAACGGCTATTTTACATCCCAGTAAAAAGAGGCGGTCGCCCGCCCCTTCAGAATTGCAGGCCGTAGAGGCCCGGTTGATCGCCTCTACCCGATCGGCCTATTTGATCGCCTTGTCGGTGATGGCGGTCGTGTAGGCGCCGGTCGGCTCCTTGGTGATGATCTTCTGGTCGAGCAGCGCCTTGGCGGTGCGCGCGTAGGTCGCCGGGTCGAGCTTGCCGTCGGCGTTGTCGATCAGCTTGGCGACTTCGCCCATCATGCGCTTCTGGTGGTTCTCGTCCTGGCCGCCATTGTCCATGACAATGCCGGCTGCCTCGTCGGGATTGTCGACGGCATATTTCCAACCCTTCATCGAGGCGCGCACGAAACGCACCATCTTGTCCTCGAAGGCCGGATCCTTGAGCTTGTCCTCCAAGGCATAGAGCCCGTCCTCAAGCAGGTCGTTGCCCATGGCCGAATAGTTGAACACGATCAGCTCTTCCGGCTTGTAGCCGGCGTCGATGAGCTGCCAGTATTCGTTGTAGGTCATGACCGAAATGCAATCCGCCTGCTTCTGGATTAGCGGCTGCACGTCGAAACTCTGCTTCAGCACCGTGACGCCGTCCGGTCCGCCGTCGGTCTTCAGGCCGAGCTTGTTCATCCAGGCGTAGAACGGATATTCGTTACCGAAGAACCAGACGCCGAGCGTGTGGCCCTTGAAGTCGGCTTCGGTCTTGACCGGGCCGTCCTTCGGGCAGACCAGCTGCATGCCGGCCTTCTTGAACGGCTGGGCGATATTGACCAGCGGCACGCCCTTTTCGCGCGCGGCCAGCGCGCCGCCCATCCAGTCGACGATGACATCGGCGCCGCCACCTGCGATCACCTGCTCGGGCGCGATATCGGGGCCGCCCGGCTTGATCTCGACGTCGAGGCCCTCGGCCTCATAAAAACCCTTGTCCTTGGCGACGTAGTAGCCGGCGAACTGGGCCTGCGTGACCCATTTCAGCTGCAGCGTCACCTTGTCTGCGGCGATCGCCTGGAACGCGGCAAGCGACATCGCGCCGGCCAGCATCGAGATAACAAGTCTTTTCATGCTTTTACCCTCTGGAGTTAAGTGTTCACCCTTTAGGACCAGGACCTTCAATTCAACCCCTGAATCCAAACCCGCCACCGCCCTATCCACCACGGACGGAGGGATGCCAAAACGTGACTGCTCTCTCGAAAAGAGCGACCACGCCATAAAAGACCGAACCCGCAAGTGCTGCAACTGCGATTTCGGCCCAGACCATATCGATGTTCATCCGCCCGACCTCGGTCGAAATCCGAAATCCCATGCCGACCACCGGCGTGCCGAAGAACTCCGCGACGATGGCGCCGATCAGCGCCAACGTCGAATTGATCTTCAGCGCGTTGAAGATGAAGGGTGCCGCCGCCGGCAGCCGCAGCTTGAACAGCGTCTGCCAGTAGCTCGACGCATAGGTGCGCATCAGGTCGCGCTCCATATGGCCGGAGGCGGCAAGCCCCGCGACCGTGTTCACCAGCATCGGGAAAAAGGTCATGATGATGACGACGGCGGCCTTCGACTGCCAGTCGAAGCCGAACCACATGACCATGATCGGCGCCACGCCGATGATGGGCAGCGCCGAGACCATGTTGCCGATCGGCAAAAGCCCGCGGCGCAGGAACGGCACGCGGTCGGCCGCAATGGCGGCGAGGAAGCCGGCACCGCTGCCGACGACGTAGCCGAAGATCACCGCCTTGAAGATGGTCTGCCGCACGTCGGCGGCCAGCACCGGCAGCGAATTGGCGATACGAACGCCGATGGCGCTTGGCGGCGGCAGCAGGATGAAAGGAACGCCCGCGCCGCGCGTCACCGCCTCCCAGATGATCAGGATCCAGGCGCCGAAGATCGCCGGAATGATCAGCCTCAAAGCGGTCGCCGCCCAGCGCGAGGTCGGGCGAAGTGCGGACAGGACCGTCACGCAGCGCCAGGCCAGAAGCCATGCAGCAGCAAGCAGCAAATAGAAGGAGGCGCGAGCGGTGCCTTCATTGCCGGTTATGCCGGCGAGCAGCAGCCACGCCGCGCCATGCGCGCCGAGGAAGAGCGACACCACGCCAATCGCCGGTGGCAAATTATCGGCCGCGATTGCAAGGAGCAGCAAGAAGAAAATCAAAGCCGCTATAGCGACGCCATAACCGGGCGCGGCATCGACAAGCGGCCAAAGAAGGAGCGCTCCGGCAAGAAGAGCAAGCGCGGCATACCCTTGCCACGAGCGAGGCGTGATTGACGAAAGGTTCAGGAAGGAACTCATGCCGGCCTCCCGCCCATGGCGCGGTCGACGATGCGCCCGGCAATGCCGACCACCATAACCAGCAGCGCCGCCACCACCGAGCCGGCAACCAGCGCCGACCAGATGTCGATCGTCTGGCTGTAATAGGCGCCGGCGAGCAGCTTGGCGCCGATGCCGGCGACGGCGCCGGTCGGCAGTTCGCCGACGATGGCGCCGACCAGGCTGGCGGCGACCGCCACCTTCATCGAGGTGAACAGGAACGGCACCGACGCCGGCACGCGCAATTTCCAGAAGGTCTGCGAGGGGCTGGCATTGTAGGTGTGCATCAGATCGAGATGGGTGAGCTCGGGCGAACGTAGGCCCTTGACCATGCCGACAGCCACCGGGAAGAACGACAGATAGGTCGAGATCAGCGCCTTCGGGATCAGGCCGGTGACGCCGATTGCCGCCAGCACGACGATGATCATCGGCGCCACCGCCAGGATCGGAATCGTCTGCGAGGCGATGATCCACGGCATCAGGCTGCGGTCGAGCGTCGCCACATGCACGATGCCGACGGCAATCACGATGCCGAGCGCCGTGCCGAAGGCGAAGCCGAGCAGCGTCGAGGACAGTGTCACCCAGGCATTGTAGACAAGGCTGCGGTTGCTGGTGACCTTGCGCAGAAAAGTGTTCTCGAAGAAATTCACCGCCACCTGATGCGGCGCCGGCAGCGTCGGCTTCGGCTGCGACATCGTCTTGCCGATGAATTCCACAACGCCTGGTGTTTCGCCGGCACGGCGGTCGAGATCGCGCTGGAATGGCGCGTTGAGGACGGCTGCGAAAACGTACCAGACAACCACCACGCCCGCGAGGATCGAGGTCACCGGAACGATCTTGTCGCGAAAGGAGTCCACCTAACCGCCCTCGCGAGGTTGGCTCCCTCCTCTCCCCGACGGGGAGAGGGTGGCCGGAGCGAAGCGGAGGCCGGGTGAGGGGGTAGAAATCTTTCCGTCGAGGCAAGCCAAGATCGTATCAAGAACCGCTCGGCGCTCGGCCAGAACTTCATGGTTCCAGAACCGGAGAACGGAATAACCATGGCCATTCAGCCAAGCAGTTCTCGCCGCATCGGTTAGCGAGTCCGCGTGCTGGCTACCATCGAGTTCGACAATCAGACCCTTCTCGCGACAAACGAAATCCGCGATGAAAGGCCCAAGCGGCACTTGCCTCACAAATTTGTAGCCGTTGAGATGGCGTCCTCTTAGTTCCCCCCAAAGCCTGTATTCAGCCTCAGTCTCGTCGACCCGCAGCTTTCGAGCGCGATCGGTTGCGCCCGCCTTTCTCTTGGTCGGTTCTGTCGGCGCCGCCCCCTCACCCGCCCTCCGCTTCGCTCCGGCCCTCCTCTCCCCGTTGGGGAGAGGAGGGAGCTCATCCCGCTCAATCCTCATAGCTGTGCCCTGCCCTGAGCCCGTCGCGGACGCGCGCCGCGATCGCCAGGAATTCCGGCGTCTCACGGATGTCGAGCGGCCGCTTCTTCGGCAGCGTCGATTCGATGACGTCGCTCACGCGGCCCGGCCGCGGCGACATGACGATGATCCGCGTCGAAAGGTAGACCGCCTCGGGAATCGAATGGGTGACAAAGCAGATGGTCTTGTTGGTCCGCTCCCAAAGCTCCAGCAGCTGTTCGTTGAGATGATCGCGTACGATCTCGTCCAGCGCGCCGAACGGCTCGTCCATCAGCAGAAGATCGGCATCGAAGGCCAGCGCCCGCGCGATCGAGGCACGCTGCTGCATGCCACCGGAAAGCTGCCACGGGTATTTCTGCTCAAAGCCGCCCAGGTTGACGAGATCGAGCGTGCGCTTGATGCGCGCCGCCTGCTCTGACTTGGACAGGCCCATGATCTCCAGCGGCAGCGCCACGTTGCGCTCGATCGTGCGCCACGGATAAAGCGCGGCCGCCTGGAAGACATAGCCATAGGCGCGGCTCTGGCGCGCCTGCTCGGGCGTCATGCCGTTGACGGAGATGCTTCCCGAGGTCGGTTTTTCCAGATCGGCGATGACCCGCAGCAAGGTCGTCTTGCCACAACCGGACGGCCCGATGAAGGACACAAACTCGCCCTTGCCGATGGTCAGGTCGACATTCGACAGCGCCTGCACCGGACCGTCACTGGTCTGGAAGGTCAGGCCGAGCTTGCTTGCCGAAACGACCGCTGGCGATGTTCCCGTCATAGGCCGCAGCCTGCCTTTTTGGGCCGCTGCTGCGCCGGCCGGAATCCGGTTGATTTTGCCGCGATGTTGCTTTCCACTCGCCCCGTCCTATCCGACTGAGAGTTCCCACTCGATCGAGAGTCTCCCCGATGCCGCCCAAACCCACTTGTCATCTTATCCGCCCTGAAAGCTCTTATGAAGGCAAGCAGGGACTGAGTTATTTCACCGGTATCGCCGCCGAGACGGTCGGCTCTACCGGCATCTGCATGCATCTGCTCACCATGCCGCCTGGTGCCCGCGCCAAGGCGCATATGCACGAAAGCCACGAAACGGCGATCTATGTGCTCTCCGGCGAGGTCCATACCTGGTATGGCGACCGGCTTGAACAGCAGATCGTGGTCAAGGCCGGCGACCTCTTTTACATTCCCGCCGGGGTGCCGCATCTGCCGGCCAATCTGAGCGACAGCCCGGCCTCGGCGGTCATCGCCCGCACCGATCCCAACGAACAGGAAAGCGTCGTCCTGCTGCCGGAACTGGACGGGTTGGTCGCCTAAGGCGAAAACCAAGCAGCTCACACCCCGGTCGCCGGAATACCGGTGCGTTCCACCTTGCGCGGCGCGGAAATTTCCTTCCAGGTCGACAGCGCCCGGTTGACTGCTGCATTCGGCTCACGAGCGACGAACTCGCCATGGCCGGGCTTCGCCTTGACCTCGTTCTCCTGGATCGACAGTTCGCCGCGCGAGAAGACGAAGCGCGGCAGGCCGATCACCTCAAAACCTTCGAAGACGTTGTAGTCGATCACCGACTGCTGCTTCTTGGAGGTGATCGTCTTCTTTCGCTTCGGGTCCCAGACGACGATGTCGGCGTCCGCGCCTTCGACGATGGCGCCCTTCTTCGGATACATGTTGAGGATTTTCGCGATGTTGGTCGAGGTCACCGCGACGAACTCGTTCATCGTCAGCCGGCCGGTGTTGACGCCGGTGGTCCACAGCACCGGCAAGCGGTCCTCGAGCCCGCCGGTGCCGTTCGGGATTTTGGTGAAATCGCCGATGCCGTTGCGCTTCTGGCTGGTGGTGAACGCGCAATGGTCGGTCGCCACCACTTGCAGCGATCCGGCCTGCAGGCCGGCCCACAGTGAATCCTGATGTAATTTGTTGCGGAAGGGCGGGCTCATCACCCGGCGCGCCGCATGGTCCCAGTCCTTGTTGAAATATTCGCTCTCGTCGAGCGTCAGATGCTGGACCAGCGGCTCGCCGAACACCCGCATGCCCTTCTGGCGCGCCCGGCGAATGGCTTCGTGGGCCTGCTCGCAGGAAACATGCACGACATAGAGCGGCACGCCGGCCATGTCGGCGATCATGATGGCGCGGTTGGTCGCCTCGCCTTCCACTTCCGGCGGGCGCGAATAAGCGTGCCCTTCGGGGCCGTTATTGCCGGCGGCCAGCAGCTTCTGCGACAGCGCGGCAACCACGTCCCCATTCTCGGCATGAACCAGCGGCAGCGCGCCAAGATCGGCGCAGCGTTGGAACGACGAATACATCTCGTCGTCGTCGACCATCAGCGCGCCCTTGTAGGCCATGAAGTGCTTGAACGACGTGATGCCCTTGTCGACGACGGTGGCCATTTCGTCGAACACCTGCTTGCCCCACCAGGTGATCGCCATGTGGAAGGAATAGTCGCAGGAGGCTTTCGAGGTTTTATTGTCCCACATCTGCAAGGCCTCGAGCAGCGACTGCTGCGGCGACGGAAGGCAAAAGTCGACGACCATGGTGGTGCCGCCGGCAAGGGCGGCGCGCGTGCCGCTCTCGAAATCGTCGGCCGAATAGGTGCCCATGAACGGCATTTCGAGGTGGGTGTGCGGATCGATGCCGCCCGGCATCACGTAGCAGCCGCTGGCGTCGAACTCGTGATCGCCATGCAGATCCGGGCCGATGGCGATGATCTTGCCGTGCTTGAACAGCACGTCGGCCTTCCAGGTTCGGTCGGCGGTGACGATGGTGCCGTTCTTGATGACTTTGGACATTTTCTTGTTCCCTTGTTTTTCTCGCGCTTCTTGGTGAGCGTCTTGCTTGATCAGATCGGTTCAGGATCGAGCCCTGGACGGCCTCTACATGACTCCAACTTCCCGCAATATCTCCTCGACGCAACCATCGAAAGAATTTGCCAGGTCTCCTGTCGAAAACCGCAGCACACGATAGCCCTGTCGGCCAAACCATGCATCGCGTATTCGATCCTTGTCCATCTGCTCCGGCGTGAAGTGATGCTCTCCATCCAACTCGATGACGAGGTTCTTCTCATGCAACACGAAGTCCGCAATATAAGGTCCGATCGGCGCCTGCTTCCTGGCATGCAGGCCGTAGAGGCGACGGAACTCTTTCAATTCAGACCAGAGTTTGCGTTCACCATCCGTCATGTTTCGACGCAGTGCTCTGGCACGCTTTATGGCGGCTGGATCGAGCGCGGTCGGTGCCAAGACGAGTACCCCCACCCTCAATCCCCCCCCACAAGGGGGAGGGAGGCTTTTCGTCGCGCTATCACAGCTGACCCATCAAAGCTTTCGCCACAGGAAAAGGCGTCGCCATTGCCAGTCCCCCTCCCCCTTGTGGGGAGGGGTTAGGGGTGGGGGTACAGCGCCGACATCTCACCCCACGATCTCCGCCGTCTCGACCACCGCATGGAACAAAACATCGGCGCCGGCCGCCGCCCATTCCTTGGAGATTTCCTCGGCCTCGTTGTGCGACAGGCCGTCGACGCACGGGCACATTACCATCGCCGTCGGCGCGACGCGGTTGATCCAGCAGGCGTCATGGCCGGCGCCGGAGACGATGTTGCGATGCGAATAGCCAAGCCGTTCGGCGGCATCACGAATCGCCTTGACGCAGCCCGGATCGAAAGTGACCGGATCGAAATGGCCGACCTGCTCGATCGCATATTGGATGTCGAGCGCCTCGCAGATCGTGTCGATGCCCTCGCGGATACGGCCATCCATTGCGTCGAGCACTTCCTTTTCCGGCGAGCGGATGTCGATGGTGAAGACGGTGCGGCCGGCGATGATGTTGCGCGAGTTCGGATAGACCTCCATATGCCCGACCGCGCCGACGGCGTCGGGCTGGTAGTCCATGGCGATCTCATGCACCAGCTCGATCACTCGCGCCATGCCGAGCCCGGCATTGCGGCGCTTGGGCATCGGCGTCGAGCCGGTGTGCGCCTCCTTGCCGGTCAGCGTCACCTGCAGCCATTTCAGCCCCTGGCCATGGGTGACGACACCGATGTCGATGCCCTCGTCCTCAAGGATCGGGCCCTGCTCGATGTGCAGCTCGAAGAAGGCGTGGATCTTGCGCTCACCTACTTTCTCGGTGCCCTTCCAGCCGATGCGTTCGAGCTCTTCGCCGAACTTCTTGCCGTCCTTGTCGACATGCGAATAGACATCGGCCTGGTCGAGGACGCCGGCGAAGACGCCGGACGCCATCATGGCCGGCGCAAAGCGCGCGCCTTCCTCGTTCGTCCAGTTGGTGACGACGATCGGATGTTTTGTCTTGATGCCGAGCTCGTTGAGCGAGCGCACGATCTCCAACCCGCCAAGCACGCCGAGCACGCCGTCATACTTGCCGCCGGTCGGCTGGGTGTCGAGATGGCTGCCGACATAGACCGGCGGCAGATCAGGGTCGGCGCCTTCGCGGCGGGCAAACATCGTGCCCATCTCGTCGAGTCCCATTTCGAGCCCCGCCGCCTCGCACCAGCGCCTGAACAGATGCCGCCCCTCGCCGTCCGCGTCGGTCAACGTCTGGCGATTGTTGCCGCCGGCAACGCCGGGGCCGATCTTCGCCATCTCCATTATCGAATCCCACAAACGGTCTGAATTGATTCGCAGATTCTCGCCGGGAGCGGCCATTTTTCTAAAACCTCATCGATTGCGGCACGCCGGCGTCCCCCTCCCCCTCGAGGGGAGGGTGGCCGCGAAGCGGTCGGGTGGGGTCGCCGAACATGCGCACGACCTCCTTGACCACCTGCGCCACATGCCAAGCGCTGTTTATGACATCGGGCTCATCGACGCGAAAGATATCGAACCCGAGCGATCGCAAATAGGCGTCACGGACAGCGTCATGCCGTTTGCCCCTCTCCTGTTCGTGCAAGTCGCCATCCACTTCCACCACCAGCTTTACTGCAAGACAAGCGAAGTCGACGATATAGGGCCCGATCGGGCATTGGCGGCCGCGCAGTTCATACCACAGCAGGGATTCGCCCTTGGTCGCGTGAAGTCGAAGCGCCCGCGCCTTTTGGCGCATTTCGAAGCTTACGCGGGTACGGGGCATCAGAAGCGACCTCGCAGCAAAAGATCAGGTCGGCGCGCGTCGCCACCGACCCCACCCGACCGCTTCGCGGCCACCCTCCCCTCAAGGGGGAGGGAAAGCTGCGGCGCGTCCCTCAATCCACCGCCCTCAGCACTTCACGCACATGGTCGATCAATTCGTTGATCTGGCCCTGGGTGATGATCAGCGGCGGCGACAGCGCGATGATGTCGCCGGTGGTGCGGATCAGGGCGCCGCGCTCGAACGCCTTGACGAAGGCCGAGAAGGCACGCTTGGTCGGACTGCCGGGAATGGGCGCCAGCTCGATCGCGCCGATCAGGCCGATGTTTCTGATATCGATGACGTTCGGCTCGCCCTTCAGCGAATGCAGAGCGTCTTCCCAATACGGCGCCAGTTCCTCGCCGCGGGTCAGCAGGCCCTCTTCCCTATAGGTGTCGAGCGTACCGAGGGCTGCCGCGCAGGCGATCGGATTGCCCGAATAGGTGTAGCCGTGGAAGAACTCGATCATATGCTCGGGGCCGGTCATGAAGGCGTCGTGGATTTCCTTCTTGACGAACACCGCGCCCATCGGGATGACGCCATTGGAGACGCCCTTGGCAGTCGTCATGATATCGGGCGTGACGTCGAAATAGTCGGCGGCAAACGGCGTGCCGAGGCGGCCGAAACCGGTGATGACCTCGTCGAAAATCAGCAGGATGCCGTGCTTGGTGCAAATCTCGCGCAGCTTCTCGAGATAGCCCTTCGGCGGCAGGATGACGCCGGTGGAACCGGCCACCGGCTCGACGATGACGGCCGCGATGGTCGAGGCGTCGTGCAGCGCGACGATGCGCTCCAGCTCGTTGGCCAATTCCGCGCCATGCTCGGGCACGCCCTTGGTGAACGAATTCTTCTCCGGCAGATGCGTGTGCGGCATGTGGTCGACGCCGCCGAGCAGCGTGCCGAACATCTTGCGATTGGTGACGATGCCGCCGACCGAGATGCCGCCGAAATTGACGCCGTGATAGCCGCGCTCGCGGCCGATCAGGCGGGTGCGTGAGCCCTCGCCTTTGGCGCGGTGATAGGCGATCCCCATCTTCAGCGCAGTCTCGACCGATTCCGATCCGGAATTGGTGAAGAACACGTGGTCCATGCCCTGTGGCGCGAGGTCGACCAAACGGTTCGCCAGTTCGAAGACGATCGGGTGACCCATCTGGAAGGCCGGCGCATAGTCGAGCTCGGCGGCCTGTTGCTGGATCGCCTCGGTGATCTTCGGCCGGCAATGGCCGGCATTGACGCACCACAGGCCAGCGGTGCCGTCGAGAACCTTACGCCCGTCGCTCGTCGTGTAATGCATGTCCTTGGCGGACACCATCATGCGAGGCGCCTGTTTGAACTGCCGGTTTGCCGTGAACGGCATCCAGAATGCGCTGAGATCGTTCGGCGTGACTTTCAGCCGGTTGGACATGACCAAGACTTCCCCTTGTAACCTGTTTCGGTGCGGCTAACGCTTGGTCTTCCCGACACTTGGTCTCTGCTGCGTTTTCGTGCTACGCAAATTTTGACCGATTGGACAAACGTTAGCACCGCCCTGTCGGCGGTCAAGGGATTACTAGCGGAAATGCGGCAGCGGAAGCGCGCTCCACAGCCCGAAGAAAAACTGGTCCAGAGAATTGGTCCAGATGACCCTCGCGGTAATGTCCTGCAGGGATGATGACTGGCATGGACACCCCCGCTCCGCGCCGCACCCGCATCCAGCAGGAAAAGCGCGAGCTTATCCTGGAGGCGGCGCTCGAGGTCTTTTCAACCAACGGCTTTCGCGGCTCGACCATCGACCAGATCGCCGAAGCCGCCGGCATGTCGAAGCCCAATCTGCTCTACTATTTCCGCCGCAAGGAGGACATCCACGAGACGCTGATGCAGCGGCTTCTGGACACCTGGCTGGCGCCGCTGCGCGAACTCGACGACATCGGCGATCCCCTGACCGAATTGCGCAGCTACATCAGGCGCAAGCTCGAAATGGCACGCGATTTCCCTAGGGAAAGCCGGCTGTTCGCCAACGAGATCCTGCAGGGCGCGCCGCGCATCATGCCGCTGCTGGAAGGCGAGCTGAAGACGCTGGTCGACGAGAAGGCGACCGTGATCAAAGGCTGGATGCGCGCCGGCAAGATCGCCCGCACCGACCCTTGGCACCTGATCTTCTCGATCTGGGCGACGACGCAGCACTATGCCGATTTCGACGTTCAGGTCCGCGCCGTGCTCGGCCCCGACCGCGGCGGCGACGGCCGCTTCGAGGACGCGGCGAGGTTTCTCGAGCAATTGTTCATCGACGGGCTGAAGCCGAAAACCTAACTCTCGTTTCGTCATCCTGGGGCGCAGCAAGGAGCGGAGCGCCGCAGCGCAGACCTCAGGTCCATGCCGGGACATCAGAGCGCTGCTGGGGTGCAGAATTCTTCTCCGCGGCGTTCCTCGTTGATGCCACGGCCATGGATTCCATGGTCTTCGCGACGCCGCTTCGCGGCTGCTACGGCGGCCACCATCGGCTGAATGTGTCGGGGAACCAATCGGCGTCATTATAGCAGTAACGATACCAGGACAAAGTTTGACCTGTTTGACGCGTGCCGGAGTCCCATCTTCCACTTAGAGCAACGACATGGAGGCTCCAAGCATGGAACTGCAAGACAAGACCGTCCTCATCACCGGGTCGACCGACGGCGTCGGCCGCGTCGTCGCGCAAAGGCTCGGCGCCGGTGGCGCGCGGGTTCTGGTGCATGGCCGCGATGCGACGCGGGGCAAGACGACGGTCGCCGAGATCGAAGCTGCCGGCGGTAAGGCCGAGCTTCTCATCGCCGACCTCTCGTCCCTGGCCGAGGTCCGCCGCCTCACCGAGGCCGTCCGCGCCAGGACTGACCGGCTCGATATCCTCATCAACAATGCCGGCGTCGGCACCGCCGGCGCCAATGCGAGACGGCAGGTCAGCGCCGACGGCTATGAGCTGCGCTTTGCCGTCAACTATCTCGCCGGCTTCCTGCTCACATCAGAGCTTCTGCCGCTGCTCAAGGCGAGCGCGCCGGCGCGCGTCGTCAATGTCGCCTCGGCCGGCCAGCAGGCGATCGATTTCGACGATGTCATGCTGACCCGCAACTACGACGGCGTCCGCGCCTACTGCCAGAGCAAGCTGGCGCAGATCATGTTCACCATCGATCTGGCGCAGGAACTGAAGAACACGGGCGTCACCGTCAACAGCCTGCATCCTGCAAGCTACATGAACACCACCATGGTCCGGCAGGCAGGCATCACGCCGTGGAACTCGGTCGAAACCGGCGGCCGAGGCCATCATCAATCTCGCGACGTCGCCAGCGCTCGAAGGGCGGAGCGGCCTCTATTTCGACGGCCAGAGGGAATCTCGCACCAACGCGCAAGCCTATGACGCAAAGGCAAGACAGCAACTGCGGACATTGAGCCGCGAGCTTGTCGAGCGCGCTTCGATTTCAGCATCCATGACCGAAAACCCTCACATGCCGTGATCATCGACGGCTCTTCCTGCATGGCCTCGCGACCGCGCGAAAACTGGGGACCATAGATCATGCTCAACAAGAAGGCATGTCGCCAAGGACCGTGGCGGCTGCCTCGGCGAGTCGGCCGCCCGCACCCCGCTATACCGGCTACGCCATCAGCGCCAGAAATCCTCCGATCAGCGCGACGTTGCCGACGAAGCCGTTGATGCGGGCTGCGCGTTCCTGCCCTTGATGGTCCCAGAAATTGTGAAACATCGGCGTCGCGACAAGCAGGAACAGGATCAGGCATGCGGCCGCCAAGGCGGTCCAGATGCCTACGATCACCAGACCTCCGGCGGCGATCTGCAGGACGATCCCCAGCCACAGCATCAGCCGCGCCTGCGGCGCGCCGCGCGTGGTCATCAGTTGGGTCAGGAAGGTTGCGTTCTGGATGTTGCGCAGGCCGGCAAAGACAAAGGCACCGCCAAGCAGCAGGCGGGCGGCAAACAGAATCTCGCTCTCAAAATTCGCCAACATGTTCTTGATTCCCAAACAAAAATGGCACGCGGCACCTAGGCCGCGCGCCGGTCCAACCGCTCAGGCAGCTTTCGCCGCCGGCATCGGATGAAGGGCGTGGAACGGAACGCAAAGCCGGTTCCAGGTGTTGATCATGCCGATCGCCACCGACAGCTTGACCAACTCCTCTTCCGAGAAATGCTCGAGCGTCCTTGCATAGAGTTCGTCCGAAACGCCATTGTCGGCGATCTTCGTCACCGCCTCGGTCCAGGCGAAGGCAGCGCGCTCGCGCTCGGAAAACAGCGGCGATTCCTTCCAGGCAGAAACGAGATAGAGCCGTTGCTCGGTCTCGCCATCGCGACGCGCCTCGCGGCTATGCATCTCGACGCAGTACGAACAGCCATTGATCTGCGATGCCCTGAGCTTGATCAGATGCAGCAGGCTCACCTCGAGCCCGCATTCGTCAACCGCCTTGTTGAGCGCCGACACCGCTTTCATGATTTCCGGCGCCGCGCCGAAGAATTGCAGCCTCTGTTTCATCGCTTTACCTTTCACGCTTGCTTGGTTGAACTCGATTTTTGCGGCCGCTGACGGCGCTCTACGAAGGCGCAGTTCGCCGCGACTGAACGCGGATCGGCGTCGCTCATATAGTCCGCAACGATGTCGGACAGCCGGGCCTCGGCAAGAGCGGCACGGTAGGCGCGCTCGGCCTTCAGCATCGCGACGCTGATGCCGCAGGGTTTGACATAGGCCGAGGCATCGAGCCTGGCCGGCCCGCGCTGACGGATTTCGCCGCAACGGAAGGCCGGTTCGCGTCCTTCCACGGCGAGCACGATGTCGAGCAGCGTTATGCGCTCCGCCGACCGTGCCAGCCGGTAACCGCCCGATGGCCCCGGCACCGATTCGAGGATGCCCGACGCCGTTAGTGTTTTGAGATGCTTGAGGAGATAACTCGGCGACAGGCCGAACGCTTCCGCCATGGCAGCACCCGGCATTGTCGCCGCGCCTTCGACGCCGGCGAGCATCGCGGCGCAGTGGATGGCCGCCTCGACGCCTTCGCCCAGCTTCATTGTGCTGATCTCCGATTCATGGATACATACTATCGTGGATAATTTTTATCCGCAATAGGAAATTAGAGTCTCGGTTCTGGATGGGATGGCTGCGCTGCCGGCGATTTTATCCGATCGATGGCGCCGCCCCTCATTGCCCTGCCGGGCATTTCTCCCCGTAGAACGGGGAGAAAGACGCCGGCATCGAAGTTTTCGCCAATCTCCAGCGTTGCAGAATAGAGAGCCAAGGCCGCGGCCAGCGGGCTTCTCCCCGTTTACGGGGAGAAGGTGCCGGCAGGCGGATGAGGGGCAGCGCCGACCTCAACGGCTGCACTGCTAGCCGATCCCCGTCCGCCCCCTACTCCGCCGCCACCTTGGCCATCGGGTTGTTCGGATGCGTCGTCCAGTTGGCGTAGACCGGCGACACCGGTCTGCCGGTGCGCTGGTCGATCACGCCGACCGCCAGCGGCTCCATGGTGATGCAGTTCTCGACCGGGCAGACATTAACGCAGAGATTGCAGCCGACGCATTCGGCCTCGATCACCTCGAAATGCCTGACGCCGTCGACGATTGCGGTGATCGCCTGGTGTGAGGTGTCCTCGCAGGCTATGTGGCAGCGGCCGCATTTGATGCAGGCCTCCTGGTCGATATGCGCCTTGGCGACGTAGTTGAGGTTGAGATACTGCCAGTCGGTGACGTTGGGCGTGGCGCGGCCGACGATATCGTCGAGCGAGGCATGGCCCTTCTCGTCCATCCAGTTTTCCAAGCCTGCGATCATCTCCTGCACGATCTTGAAGCCATAGGTCATCGCCGCCGTGCACACTTGCACATTGCCGGCGCCGAGCGCCATGAATTCGGCGGCGTCGCGCCACGTGGTGATGCCGCCGATACCGGAGATCGGCAGCCCATGCGTTTCCGGATCGCGGGCGATTTCGGCCACCATGTTCATGGCGATCGGCTTCACCGCCGGACCGCAATAGCCGCCATGCGAACCCTTGCCGTCGATGGTCGGCTCCGGCGCGAAACTATCGAGATTGACGCCGGTGATCGAATTGATGGTGTTGATCAGCGACACCGCATCCGTGCCGCCGGCAAGTGCTGCGCGCGCCGGCTTGCGCACATCGGTGATGTTCGGCGTCAGCTTGGTGATAACAGGCATGCGGGTGTTGGCCTTGCACCAGCGCACCACCATTTCGATGTATTCCGGCACCTGGCCGACGGCGGCACCCATGCCGCGTTCGGACATGCCGTGCGGGCAGCCGAAATTGAGCTCGATGCCGTCCGCCCCCGTCTCCTCGACCACCGGCAGGATCGCCTTCCACGCATGCTCCTCGCAAGGCACCATCAACGAGACGACAATGGCGCGGTCGGGCCAGTCCATCTTGACTTGCTTGATCTCGCGCAGATTGACCTGCAGGTCGCGGTCGGTGATCAGTTCGATGTTGTTGAGGCCGAGCAGGCGACGGTCGGCGCCCCAGATCGCGCCATAGCGCGGACCGTTGACGTTGACCACCGGCGGGCCTTCCTCGCCGAGCGTCTTCCACACCACGCCGCCCCAGCCCGCCTTAAAGGCGCGGATGACGTTGTAGGCCTTGTCGGTCGGCGGCGCCGACGCCAGCCAGAACGGATTCGGCGATTTGATGCCGACGAAATTGTTGCTTATGTTTGCCATGCTCATGCCCTCCCGTTTGAGGTCAGTGCCCGGTGGATCGATTCGGCTGCGTCGCGGCCCTGTGCGACGGCGGAGACTGTCAGGTCGTCGCCGCCAAAGATGCAATCGCCGCCGGCCCAGACATTGGCCAGCGAGGTGCGGCCTTCGGCATCGACCTTGATGCGGCCGGCTTCCAGGGCCAGCAAGGCGCCGCTGCCGTTGAGCGCCGAGGGAATAAAGCTCTGGCCGATCGCCTTGAACACCTGGTCGGCAACCAGCGTCAACCGCTCGCCGGTGCCGACGAGTTTGTCGCCATCCATCGTTGTATATTCGAGTTCGATGCCCGAGACCTTGCCGCCTTCGGCAATGACCCGCTTCGGCTGCAGCCAGTGACGGATGATGACGCCGTTGGCGGCGGCCAGATCCTGCTCGAATTCGGAAGCGTTCATGTGCTCCTGCCCGCGCCGGTAGCAGATCGTCACCTCTTCGGCGCCGAGCAGCTTCGATTGCACCGCCGCGTCGATCGCCGTCATGCCGCCGCCGATGACGACAACCCGCCGGCCGACCGGCAGACTGGCAAGATCGCTCGCCTGGCGAAGCTCCGCTATGAACTCCACCGCATTGGTGACGCCTTGCGCGTCCTCGCCGTCGGCGCGCAGCGCATTGACGCCGCCAAGCCCCATGCCGAGGAACACCGCGTCGTAGTTCCTGGTCAGGTCCGACAGCTGGTAGTCGCGGCCGAGCGCCTTGCCGTTCTGGATATCGATGCCGCCGATCGACGTGACATAATCGACCTCCGCCTGGGCGAAATTGTCGATGCTCTTGTAGGCGGCGATGCCGTATTCATTGAGGCCGCCGGCTTTCGGGCGGGCTTCCAGGATGGTCACGTCATGTCCGTGGCGTGCGAGCCGATGAGCGGCTGCAAGCCCGGCCGGTCCGGCGCCGACGACGGCGATCGTCTTGCCGGTCGGGGCGGCGCGCCGGTAAAACTGCTTATTCTCAGCCATGGCGACATCGGTGGCATAACGCTGCAGGCGGCCGATCTGCACCGGCTTGCCTTCCGCCACTTCGCGCACGCAGACCTCTTCGCACAGCGTCTCGGTCGGGCAGACGCGGGCGCACATGCCGCCCAAAATGTTCTGGTCGAAAATCGTCTTGGCCGAGCCGATCGGATTGCCTGTCGAGATCTGGCGGATGAACAGCGGGATGTCGATCGAGGTCGGGCATGCGTTCATGCAGGGCGCGTCATAACAGAAATAGCAGCGATCGGACTCGACCAGCGCCTCGTGATGATCGAGCGGCGGATGCAGGTCTGAAAAATTATCCGCATATTGTTCAGGCGAAAGCCGGCCGCCGGCAATGCCCTGCTTGAAATGACCAGTCGCCATTCCGCTTCCCCATTCTTGTGGTTTTGCCGAAGGCTAACACGTTTTGTTTTTTTATCAATTGGTCAATTTTCGACGCAAGCCGCTGAAATACCACGATAAAAACATGATAATCATACTCATGTTTTCGGGCTTCACGCGCGATCACGGGGCAGACAGGAGGCCCATTCCTGGGGCACAGCGATGGATCGACCTGATCTCGTTCGCGACCAGTTCCTGCAGCCGCCACAAATTGTGGTCGCGAATGCCAAACGCTTCCAGGTGACTGACGGTATTATAGAGATATTCGGCACCGGATCCGACATGCCCGCATGCTCTGGCCAGCACCCGCGCCACATTTTCCAAGGGCTGGTTGAGCGACGTCCCCCTGCCGGTCACACCGATCCAGAAGCCCAGCGCCCGCAGTGAACCTTGAGCCGTACGCACTGGAAGCCATCTGACCGAGCCGACGCTCTCGTGATCGTCGATCTCGCGCCGCAACAGTCTTTCGATCTGCAGCGGCTTTTCCCCTTCCGGCAAGCGGTAGATCACACCACCGCATCGCCCACCTCGTTCGAGCGCCATCATCAAGCCCGGCTGCGCAGCGCTGCCGCGCCAGCGGGCGATGTCGAGGCAGAAGGACCGATGCCAGCCGAAAGCGGTGGCGCGCTGTCGTTCGACGGACTCGAAAGCCGGCTTCCAGATCAGCGAGCCATAGGCGAACACCCACAAGGGGCCCGCGTCTGCTTCATCCGATAGCCGCGCCGCGAGGGTTTGGAAATCCTTATCATTCAGTTGCGTCCAGCTTCCATCAGGACCGGGATCGGCCTCCTCCCGATGGCATAGCGCGACAAGCTCTGAAGTGAGCGACATCCGGCGCATGGATCAACACTCTCCGTTGACGATAAGCAAAGTCGAAAACCGCAGCATGCGCAAGATTGCGAACGAGGGGCGCCTTGCCGCCATCGATTTCTGGCCCAGATGTCGGAATTCCGTCGCGAAGATCGTCCTAGATGGATCACGCATGATCGATAACTGGAAACCCAAGGAGCACGACAATGCCAAAGTCCCCGATGCCCTTTTTCTGGTACGAGCTGATGACCACCGATCTCGACGCCGCCGAGGCATTCTATACCGAGGTGGTCGGCTGGAAGGCACAGGCCTTCGAGGGCGCGCCAGGCATGCCGCGCTATATCGTCATGAATGTCGGCGAGCGCGGCGTTGCAGGGTTGATGGCCCAGCCCGAGGACGTGCGCAAGATGGGCATGCGGCCGGCCTGGGTCGGTTACATCCACACCAGGGATGTCGATGCCTCGACGAAATCGTTGAAGGAGGCCGGCGGTGCGGTTCATCGCGAGCCCGATGACATTCCGGGCGTCGGCCGCTTTGCCGTCGTCGCCGATCCGCAAGGCGCGGCCTTCAACTTCCTGCAGCCGGATGGCCCCGACCAGCCGCCGGTGCCGGCCACCACTCCCGGCCATGTCGGCTGGCATGAACTCTACACGACCGACTGGCGGGCTGCGTTCGATTTCTACTCCGGCCAGTTCGGCTGGACCAAGGGCGACGCCATGGACATGGGTCCAATGGGCACATACCAGCTCTTCGCCTTCGACGGCGAACCTATCGGCGGCATGATGAACAAGCCCGAGCAGATTCCGGTGCCGGTCTGGCAGTTCTATTTCAATGTTCCAGCCATCGACGCGGCGGCCAAGCGGGTGACCGACAATGGCGGCGAGGTCCTGATGGGGCCGATGGGGGTTCCCGGCGGCAGTTGGATCGTGCAGTGCACGGATCGGCAAGGCGCTCATTTCGCGTTGATGGCGCCTGTGCGGTAACAACGTCGGCAGCAGTGGCCGATCTCTCCCACAGGGATCCAATTGGGAGATGTCCGGCAGGACCAGGAGGAGCCCTGTCCTTCGGCCCCTTCGAGAATTACTCCGGCGTCAGCACCGCGACTTTGAGGGTCTCTTTTTTCGCGCCGCTGAACTGGATGGTCGCCAGGCCGGCGGCCAGCTTGAAGCGCATGCTCTTGCGAATCCCCGGACAGGTCTTCATACCACTGAAAGCCGCCAATTTTACGGTTTTGCCGTCCTGGACGACATCGATCCAGGCCTCATCAGACAGGCTGATCTGGAGCTCTCCCTCAGGGGGCACGGCCACGCTTGCCGTCGCGCCGAATCTACCGGCTGCCGGCGCGCGTTCCGGCGGAACGGTGAAGCTGATCGTGTCGACCGGCGCCAACGCCACATCTGCAGCCTCGCCGACCGAAAGGTCAGCGCCGGACTGCGCGGCGGGCGCTGCCGCAAACAGGGCCTCCTCGCGCGTCACCGGCCATTTGAAAGCAGCACAGCCGGCGTCGTCGGCCATGGCGACGCTGGTGCCTGCAAGGATGGCGAATAGGCTGACCAGGACTTTTCTCATGGCAAACGGAACCCACATGGTTTGGAGTGTCTGGCTATCAATACAACTATAACGATTTGAATGCAACCATAGCTAGAATAAAAGGACAGGAACATTCCAATCACCGGTTGTTGATGGCAGGCCAACGCAGGCGCCGGGCATTCTGCGCATCATGACCGCGTTGCAGTTCATCGAGCACGGCGCTGGACAACCGCCGCAGCGCTTGAGCCGCCACAAACGGCGCCTTCATCCCCGCATCCGCTCAAGGTTCGCGTCGAACAGCGGCGTCGGCTGCACGCGCGCGGGATAGCGCTTACCCAAGAGCTCGATCTCGAAACCGTCGGCCTCATCGGCGATTTCCTTCGGCACGTAGCCCATAGCCACGGACGTCTTCGAATGATGCGCGTAGCCGCCTGACGTGACCCAGCCGCGCACGGCGCCGTCGAACCAGATCGGCTCGTCACCGATGACGTCGGCGTCTGCCGTATCGACGACAAAGGCGCGCAGCCGCAGCTTGCCGCCTTGCTTGCGCTCAGCCAGTGCAGCCTGCTTGCCGATGAAATCGGTTTCTTTCCCGTAGGCGACGAAGCGATCCAGCCCGGCCTCCAGCGGACCATAGATCGGCCGGTATTCGCGCGCCCACGAACCGTAGTTCTTCTCCAGCCGCAGCGCATTGAGCGCGCGCGAGCCGAACAGGCCGATGCCGAATTCTTCGCCAGCCGCCATCAGGGTCTGGTACGCGGCACGCTGATATTCCGGCGCCACCCAGATCTCGTAGCCGAGATCGCCGGTGTAGCTGACTCGGCCGACCAGGCACGGCGCCATGCCGACATCCACCTTGCGGATGGCCATGAACGGAAACGCCGCATTCGACACATCCGCCCGCGTAACCTTTGCCAGCACGTTCCGCGCATTCGGACCGGCAATCGACAGGCCAGTCAGTCTCGCCCCCAACGCCTCGATACGGACCGAGCCATCTTGCGGCAGATGCGCCTCGAACCAGCGCATGTGATACTGCTCGGCAATGCCGGAGCCGGCGAGGAACCAGCCCAACCCGTTGGAATTGGGGCTGCCGAGATTGGCCAGCGAGAAATCGCCGATCAGCCTGCCGTCTTCCTTCAGCATCGGCGCCAGCGCCATGCGGCCGGCTTTTGGCAGCTTGCAGGCAAGCAGGCGGTCGAGCCAGGCTGCCGCTCCCTCGCCCGTCACTTTGTATTTAGCGAATGACGAGATTTCCGACAGGCCGACACGTGTCCGCACCGTCTTCACCTCTCTTGCGAGATGCTGGAAATCGCTCGAGCGCCGCCACGAGAACTCGTCCTTGACGCCCTCGGGCGCATACCACAGCGGCACTTCCAGCCCATAGGCCACGCCCCATTGCGCGCCCTTGGCCGACAAAAGATCATAGACCGGCGTGGTCTTGAGCGGCCGCCCGGCGGGCAGTTCCTCATTGGGGAAGCGGATGGAAAAACGACGCGAATAATTCTCACGCACCTTGGCGTTGGTGTAGGCCATCGTCGCCCAGTCGCCGTAGCGCGAGACATCCATCGCCCAGATATCGGCGCCGGGATCGCCCTCGATCATCCAGTTCGACAGCGCCAGGCCAACGCCGCCGCCCTGCGAAAAGCCGGCCATGACGCCGCAGGCGACCCAGAAACCCGGCAGGCCGCGCACCGGACCGACCAGCGGATTGCCGTCCGGTGCGAAAGTGAAGGGCCCGTTGATGATCTGCTTGATGCCGGTGTTCTGGAAGGCTGGGAAATGCCGGAACCCGACTTCCAATGACGGCGCGATGCGGTCGATGTCGGGCTCCAGCAGTTCGTGTCCGAAATTCCACGGCGTGGAAAATTCGGACCATGGCCTATTGGCCTTCTCATAGGTGCCCATCAGCATGCCGCCGCGTTCCTGGCGCAGATAGAGCTCACCGTCGAAATCGACCGCGTGGATGATCTCCGTGCCGGTCTTCTGGTTCCAGGCGGCGACCTCCGGCATGTCCTCGGTGATCAGGTACATGTGCTCCATGGCCAGCACCGGCAGTTCCAGCCCGACCATGCGGCCGACCTCGCGCGCCCACAGGCCGCCGGCATTGACGACATGCTCGGCCACCACCTCGCCCTTGTTGGTGATGACGCGCCACAGCCCGCCGGAGCGGCGCACGATGTCCTCGACCTTGGTGAAGCGCTCGACCTCGGCGCCAAGTTTTCTGGCCGCCTTGGCATAGGCGTGGGTGACGCCAGATGGGTCGAGATGACCGTCCTCCTTGTTGCGCACCGCGCCGACGAACTGCTTGGGGTCGAGCAGCGGCATCAGTTCGGCCGCTTCATCAGGCGAAATCTCCTCGAGGTCGATGCCGAGATAGCGGCCCTTGGCGACGACACCGCGCAGCCAGTCGAGCCGCGCCTCGGTCGCCGCCAAAAGCACGCCGCCGGTCAGATGGACGCCGGTCGCCTGGCCGGACAGCTCCTCGATCTCCTTGTAGAGCGAGATCGTGTATTTCTGCAGCTTGGCGACGTTGGGGTCGCCGTTGATCGTGTGCATACCGCCGGCCGCGTGCCAGGTCGAACCGGAGGTCAGCTCGTCGCGCTCCAGAAGCACGATGTCGGTCCAGCCGTGACGGGCGAGATGGAACAGCACCGAACAGCCGACGACGCCCCCGCCAATGACCACGACCTTTGCATGCGATTTCATGGGTTTTCTCGTTATTTCAGGGAGTTGGAGGGGTGAAGTGAATCGGGATGACAGGAGTTGAGCGGACCGACACCAAAGACATCACGGTTCGCCCTGTCCGATCGCTTCCTTGCGCTTTGCCACATAAGCCTCCAGCGCCTCGCGCACAGAAATATCCATCGTCGGTTCGACATGGTCTTCCAGCGCTTTCTTCCACAGCCGCGTCGCCCGCGCCGTGGCGTCGAGCCCGCCGGCCTCCTGCCAGGCCTCGTAGTTCTGCCAGTTGGAGAGCATCGGTTGGTAGAAGGCGGTGGCGTAGCGCTCCAGCGTGTGCGGCTCGCCGAAGAAATGGCCGCCGGTCGGCACCGCCCCCAATGCCTCGACGGCGAGTTCGGCCTCGTTGACTTCGATCGGGCGCAAAAACTCCATCATGTGCTGGATCATCTCGACGTCGATGATGAACTTCTCGAACGACGCGGTCAGCCCGCCTTCCTGCCAGCCGGCAGCGTGGTAGACGAGATTGCCGTGACCGAGCACCGCGCCCCACAGCGCCATCAGCGTCTCGTAGGCGCCTTGCGCGTCGGCGGTATTCGAGGCCGAGCCCGGCGTCGTCCGGTAAGGCAGGCCATAGCGCCGCGCCAGTTGCCCGGACGCGATGTTGGCCTTGGTGTTCTCCGGAGTGCCGAAGGCCGGCGCGCCCGACTTCATGTCGACATTGGAGGTGAAGGCGCCATACATGACCGGGGCACCAGGGCGGACAAGCTGCGTCAAGACCACGCCGAACAGCGCCTCCGCGTTCTGTTGCGCCAGCGCGCCGGCAAGCGTCACCGGGCTCATCGCCCCCATCAGCGTGAACGGCGTCACCGCGACCGATTGGCCGAACTCGGCCATGGTCATCAGCCCTTCGGCCATCATCTCGTCGAAGCGGCGCGGCGAGTTGACCGAAATGATGGTTGTGACGCCGGGATGGTGGCGCATCTGGTCGAGGCTTAAGCCCCGCGAAATCGCCATCATTTCGATGCCGTCCAGCGCCCTGCCACGGCCGATCGCCGAAACGTGAAAACTTTTGTCGGTCAGCGTCAGATTGGCGAAATAGGTGTCGAGGTGGCGGGAATTGGCCGGCAGTTCCACCGGGGCGCAGACCTGGTTGCCCAACATGTGGATGCAGTTGAAATGCTGCGCCAGCCGGGTGAGATCGCTGTAGTCGCGCAAATTACCGGCGCGGCGGCCGCGTTCCATATCGTGCACGTTGGGCGGTCCGGCGACGAGCGTAAAATTGATAGTGTTACCGCCGAGATGGACGGTATGGGCCGGGTTGCGCGGCGTAAGCCGGTAACTCGACTGCGTCGTCTTCAGTGCCTCATCGACCATGCCGCGGTCGATGCAGATAGTCATCGACGCATGGTCGACCTTGGCCCCGGCCTTCTCGAACAGCGAAAGCGCCCGCGGGCTCATCACCTCAATGCCGAAATTCTCCAGAATGTGCATCGAGGCTTCGTGGATCGCCTCGATCTGGTCGGCCGAGATCATCGCCATTGGCGGATAGGGATTTGTCACGCGGCGCAACGGCAGTTGCGGAATGGCGGTCGGTCCCCTGTTGCTGGTTCGCTCAGCGCCGCGCTTGCGTCTCGGTTCGGTCATGCGGCGCATCAAAGCGCCGGCACGGTGATCGGGCTGTCAGAAATCCGCCACCTGCGGGCGTGATTTTAGCCAAGGCGGCATTTCTGGAATTTCGTACCGACAAAAGCGACAGAAACCGACGTAATATTCTCCTTACTCCGCCCGGCCTAAGCAGCCGATAAGCCGTTAAGGAACGCCGCAAGATTCCCTTTATGTTTTCGGCCTAATCCTCTTCCAATGAGTAGGTCGAGTTTTAGTAAAATTGTAGCTGTTACCGTACTGCTGGCGCTGTCGGGCTGCTCGACGCCGCCACGCCATATCAACAATGTCTGCGCCGTGTTCGACCAGAATGACGGTTGGTTCGATAACTGGCAGGCGGCCGCCGAACGCGCCGAACGGAAGCACGGCGTGCCGGTTCCCGTGCTGATGGCGACGGTGCGAAAGGAATCCGGCTTCAAGAGCAATGCCAGGCCGCCGCGCACCAAGCTTCTCGGCTTCATTCCCTGGAAACGCGTCTCCAGCGCCACCGGCTTCTCGCAGGCGCTCGACGGCACCTGGGCGCAGTACCAGAACGAGACCGGCAGCTGGACGGCGCGCCGCACCAGGTTTGCCGATGCCGTCGATTTCGTCGGCTGGTATCATTCCAAGACATCAGCCACGCTCGGCGTCGCCCGCAACGACACCTACAATCTCTATCTGGCCTATTATCTCGGCTGGACAGCCTATGGCCGCGGGAACCGCGGCGATGCCGGCGTGCAGCGCTATGCGCGGGCCACCGAGCAGATGGCTCGGGATTACGCCGCGCAGCTACGCCAATGCGCGCCTTGACGGCGCCGCGGAACTAGCCATCCGTCAGCTTCGGCCTTTTGCCGCGTGGACGCTTGGGCGGAGCGCCGGCAAAGCCCGGACCGATGCCTTGCGGTGCGTCGTCCGGCACTCCCTCATGGGCGGCATGCTCCTTGTCGAACTTGATCACCGGCTCCATTTTCGCCAGCACATCGTCGGCAAGCCAGCACAGGCTCATATGGCCGTCGCCGAGATGCTTGACCGGCGGCACCTGCGTCTCGCAAAGATTGTCCGGCACCAGCTTCTTGTAGCCGCAGCGGGTCTGGAACGGACAGCCGGTCGGCGGGTTCATCGCCGACGGAATGTCGCCTTCCAGCACGATGTGCTTCTTGATTACGCTGGTGTCAGCGATCGGGATCGCCGACAGCAGCGCCTCGGTGTAGGGGTGATAGGGCGGCGAAAAGATCTGGTCGGTCGTGCCCTGCTCGACGATATAGCCGAGATACATGACGACGACGCGGTCGGCTATGTAGCGCACCACCGACAGGTCGTGGCTGATGAACAGCATCGTCGTCTTGTTCTTGCGCTGGATGTCCATCAGGAGCTCAGTCACCGCAGCCTGCACCGACACATCGAGTGCCGAGACCGGCTCGTCGGCCACCACCACCTTGGCGTCGCCGGCAAAGGCCCGCGCCACGCCGATGCGCTGCTTCTGGCCGCCGGAAAGCTGGCGCGGCTTGCGGGTCTCGAACGCCCGCGGCAGCTTCACCAAGTCGAGAAGCTCCAGCATGCGCTGGCGGCGGTCGGCGACGGTATTGCCGACGTTGAACTTTTCCAGCGTGCGGATGATCTGCGAGCCAACCGAGTGGCTGGGATTGAGCGTGTCGAACGGATTCTGGAACACCATCTGGATCGACGACACCGTCTCGACGCTGCGCTTCTCGACGCCGGTCGACTCGATCCGCTGGTTGCCGAGTGTCACGGTGCCCGAGCTTGCTGTCTCCAGTCCGAGCAGCACCTTGGCCAGCGTCGACTTTCCGCAACCGGACTCGCCGACGATGGCGACGGTCTCGGATTCGCGTGCCATGAAGGAGATCGTCTCGTTGGCCTTGACGACGCGGCCTTCGCTCGAGCCGAACACTTCGCTGCCGCCGACCTTGTAGTACTTCTTGAGATCCTCGATCTTGAGCACCGGCGCTCCGGGCTCGACGCGCTCGTTGACCTTCTTGGCGCCGGGCGGCAGCGCTTCCCAGTCGATCTCGTTGAAGCGCACGCAGCGCGAAAAATGGCCCTCATGGCCGTCGACCGCGATCATCGGGATTTCGGCGGCGTTGCAGACGCCCTCGACGAAATGGTGGCAGCGGGGGCCGAAATTGCAGCCCTTCGGCCGCTCGTGCGGCAGCGGCAATTGCCCCGGGATTGAGATCAGAGGCCGCGAATTCTTGTCGGCGCCGGGCAGCGGGATCGAGCGGAACAAGCCTTGCGTGTAGGGATGGCGCATCCGGTCGAAGACGTCCTTGATCTTGCCGGTCTCCACCGCTTCACCCGAATACATCACCGTGATGCGGTCGCAGGTTTCCAGGATCAGGCCGAGATTGTGCGACACGAAGATCATCGAGGTGCCGAACTTCTCGCCGAGCCCCTTGACCAGGTCGACGATGCCGGCTTCCACCGTCACGTCGAGCGCCGTCGTCGGCTCATCGAGCAGGAGCAGCGCCGGCTTCGACAGCAGCGCCATGGCGATCACGATACGCTGTTGCTGGCCACCGGAAAGCTGGTGCGGAAAGGAGCGCATCATGCGCTCGGGATCGGGCAGCCTGACCGAGCGCACCATTTCCAGCGCGCGCCTATAAGCCTCTTCCTTCGACACCTTGTCGTGGATCAGCGGCACTTCCATCAGTTGCTGGCCGACCTTCATCGCCGGGTTCAGGCTGGCCATCGGCTCCTGGTAGATCATCGCGATCTTGTTGCCACGGATTGCGCGCAGTTCCTCGTCGGACAGCTCGCCCATGTCCTTGCCCTGGAACTTTATCCGGCCGCCGACGATCTTTCCGATGTTGGAGAGGTCGCGCATGATGCCGAGCGACACGGTCGACTTGCCGCAGCCGGATTCGCCGACGATGCCCATCGCTTCGCCAGGCATGACCGTGCAGGAGAAGTCCATAACGGCCGGTATCTCGCCCTTGCGGGTGAAGAAGGAGATCGACAGGTTCTCGATCTCGATGATCGGCCCAGTGGTCGGCTTGGCGGGATTTCGAACTGCCTCATTCATGGGTCGCTCCAATCCTGGTTCTTTCAGCATATCGGGTCGAGAACCCGTCCATCAATCTTTCATCGATTGTTCACGCAGCGAGTCGGCCAGCAGATTAAGGCCCAGCACGAACGACATCAGCGCGATCGTCGGCGGCAGCGCCGGATGGATGAAGGAGCGCAGCAGCCGGCTGGCATCCTTGATCGCGGTGCCCCAGTCCGGGCTCTCGGGCGCCAGCCCCAGGCCGAAATAGCCGAGCGTGCCGAGCAGGATCGTGGTGTAGCCGATACGCAGGCAGGCATCGACGATCAGCGGCCCGCGCGCATTGGGAAGTATCTCCCACAGCATGATGTACCAGGGCGATTCACCGCGCGTCTGCGCCGCCGCCACATAGTCGCGCGTTTTGATGTCCATGACCAGGCCGCGCACGATGCGGAACACGCCGGGGCTGGAGGCGAACACCACCGCGACGAAGATGTTGAGCTGGTTGGGATCGATATGGATGATCCTGAACGGGTCGGCATCGAAGACCAGCCCGGCATAGACCCAGCCGCCAATGATCAGCGTCAGTCCTAGGAGGATGTAAAGGCGGTCGGGCCGCTTCTTATAGCGCGTCCAGAACAGCACGCTGAAGAAGATGATCGGAAAAAGGAAGAACAGGCCGGCCATCGCATAGGGGATAGGTGTCTCCATGATGCCCGGCGTCACCAGGAGGTAGAACAGCAGGATCACCGGGAAGGCGAGCACCAGATTGGCGAGGAAGGACAGCACCGTATCGATCCTGCCGCCGTAGTAGCCGGCCGGCAGGCCAAGCGTGATGCCGACCATCAGCGCGAAACCGGTCGCCGCCGGCGCGATGATCAGCACGATCTGGCTGCCATAGACCATGCGGCTGAACACGTCGCGGGCAAGCTTGTCGCCGCCGAACAGGTAGACAAGTCCCGATTGCGGCTCGACCGCGCCCGGGAGTGCATCCTTCATGATCGGGATCTGGACAAGCGGATTGAAGGGCGAGATGGTCGACGCGAAGATCGCCGTGAACAGCCAGAACAGGCAGATGCCGACGCCGACGATGCCGACGCTGCTGTCGAAGAGCTGACCGTAGAGGCCAAGCCTCTTCTTGTAGGCAAAGCTCGCCCCCATCACCAGGACGAGAGCGATCCAGACCGGCCAGAAACGAGCAAGCACGCCAAGCACCACATTGAAGGCGCCGATATATTCAAGCTGCATCCGCCCGATCCTCTATTGAACTCTGATACGCGGATTGAGAAACGCGTAGCCGACATCGGAAATGAGCTGCGTGATCAGGACGATGAACACCGAGACCAGGGAGCAGCCGAGCAAAAGATCGATGTCGTTGTTGCCGGCCGCCTCGACCAGCGTGTAGCCAAAGCCCTGGTAGCGGAACATCACCTCGACGATGACGACGCCGGTGAGCAGCCAGGGAAATTGCAGCATAATGACAGTGAACGGCGCGATCAGCGCGTTGCGCAGCGCGTGCTTGACCACGACGCTGCCGAAGGAAAGGCCCTTCAGCCGGGCGGTGCGGATATATTGCTGCGTCATCACCTCGACCATCGAGGCGCGGGTCATGCGGGCGATGTAGCCGATGCCGTAAATCGCCAGCGTCATGACTGGCAGCGTGAAGTTGTAGAAGGTGATGCCCCGGCTGGCCGAAGCCGCCGAACCGTTTAGCAGGCCGAGCCATGAGGCAAAGATGACGGTAAAAATGACGCCCGACACATATTCGGGCGTCGCCGTCGAGGCGATCGAGGCGACGGACAATGTCCGATCGGTTCGCGAGCCCTCGCGCATGCCGGCGAGGATGCCGATCAGAAGCGAGATCGGCACCATCACCACAAGCACCCAGAACATCAGGATGCCGGTGGCGCCGAGCGCCGGGAAAAGCTTCGACGCTACCGTCGTCTTGAACTTGGTCGAGCAGCCGAAATCACCTTGCAGGACGCCGGAGAACGTCGGCTCGACAGGATCGTTGCAGAAGGAAAAACGTCGCGCGGGGTTGCCCGTTGCCGGGTCTGTGACCGGCTGTTTGGGCACGATACCCAACCATTGGCCATACCGGGAGAAGAAATTCTGGCGATAGCCATGGTTGACCAGCCAGCTTTCGAGCTGCTCGGCCGAGGTGTGCATTTCGGTCTGGCTGATCGCCAGTTTTTTCAGATTGGGGTCGAGATTGATCAGGAAGAACACAACCATCGTCAGGCACAGCATCGTCAATGCCATGGTGCCGAGGCGTCGAAGGATGAAAGAAAGCATGGCGGTCCCCCTGCCAGTCTGGTTGGGGTTGAGGCCGGCTTGGAGCCAGCTTAGCCGCTATCGGCAGAGCTGGCTGTCAAACGGACCCTCAGAATGCGATCAACCCTGTCTTATTGCACGCTCCCATCCAAAAAGTCCGCGCCTTTCTTGCTGCGCCGACTTTCGGTTGCGGGATCATGCATGGCGCGGGTGGAAGGGGCGAACGGCCCCTTCCACGATCGATCCGATCAGGCCTCGTCGAGCCAGACCTTGCCGTAATCGCGCTCGAAGGTCGGGTGCATGGCGTAGTTCTTAACGGCAGCCACCGAGTGACTGTAGAGCTTGCGCCAGTAGGGCTGGATGATGATGCCTGAATCCTGCAGGATCTGCTCGATGTCCTTCATCATCTCCTTGCGCTTGGCGGCGTCGGCGACCGCAAGCGCGGCGTTGAGCTTGGCATCCCATTCGGGATTCGACCAGGCGGTTTCGTTCCAGGCTTCGCCGGTGCGGTAGCCGATCGCAAGAACCTGGACGCCGAGCGGCCGCATGTTCCAGTTGGTCATCGACAGCGGATACTTCGTCCAGTCGTTCCAGAACGTCGAACCCGGCAGCACCGTGCGCTTCACCTTGATGCCGGCGTCGCGCATCTGCGCGGCGATCGCATCGCCGGTATTCTTGTGCCAGTCTTCGTCGACCGTGATCAGCTCGTGCTCGAAATCGGCCTGACCGGCTTCCTCCATCAGCGCCTTCGCCTTGGCCGGATCGCGGGCAATCTTCGGCAGTTCGTAATATTCCGGATGGATCGGGCTGACATGGTGGTTTTCGGCGACAGTACCGGCATTGGCCATGCCAAGCTGCAGCACGACGGCGTTGTCGACTGCGAGCTGCAGCGCGTTGCGGACCTTCTGATCGTCATAAGGCTTGTTGGCCACATTGGTGCGGCAGACGATGGTCGCTGCGGTGACCACCTCGTACTTGACCAGGTCGACACCGTCGAGGATCGACACATAGTCGGCCGACGTCTCGAAATTGGTATGGACCTCTCCCGACTCGAAGGCGCTGACCGTAGCCGCGGGATCGGTGCCGTAGTCGATGAACTCGATGCCGTCGAGGAAGACCTCGCCGTCCCACCACTTGTTGTCTTCGCGGCGCTTGTAGACGACTTTCTGGCCGACATCGTAGGAGACGAGCTCGAACGGGCCGGTGCCGATCGGGCAGGCTTTGAAATCGCCGCCCTTTTCGTCGAAGGTCTTGTGGACGATGAGGCCGGGATAGTCGCACACGTTGGGAATGAGCGCGATATCAGGCGTGCTGAGCTTTAGCTTGACCGTGTGTTCGTCGACCTTGGTGACTGCGCTCTCATCCAGCTTGTCGTCCTTGACCAGCGAGCCGAGACGACCGGGCATGGAATTACCTTCGGCTTTCTTGTCGGCCCAACGCTTGAAGTTGAAGATGACGTCATCCGCAGTGAACGGATCGCCGTTGTTCCAGGTGACGCCCTTGCGCACATGCAGCGTGTATTCGGTGGCGTCGTCGTTGACGTCCCAACTCTCGAGCAGGTAGGGGCGGAACGTGAATTCGTTTGTGTACTTGACCAACGGCTCGAGTGCCTGGCGCTCGGCATTGGCGATTTCCGACCAGTCGGCCTTGCGCGGATCCTTCGGATCCTTGATCCACATGGCGACCTTCAATATGCCGCCCTTCTTGCCCTGTACGTCCTGCGCTCTCGCCGGCGTCGGGTCGGCGAGGCCGAGCATACCATAGGCCATCGCCGTGGACGCGCCGAAGACGCTGGCCAGAGCCAGAAACTCGCGGCGATCGACACGTCCGGCCTTGGCTTCTTCGGCCATTGCATGGATGTGATCCGGAACGCGATCGCCATTACTCTTGTAGATTGTCATCATGAACTCCCATTGTTGGCTTTCTGCCTTTTACCATTCCGCATCCGGGCCATGATGTCAAAAAGGGCACGGATTGGGAACATGCCAAGGAATGTGCAACTTTGGAAGGGAAGCAGTTCGCGTGATAACGACAGTGTTGGCGCAAAATTGCTATTGCCCGGCAGATTCCGTTCGAATCTCCGGCATCGATCAAACTGAGACATTCACGACAGCGCGGCGCGTGCCGTTGGGCGCGCAAAGGAGGCTGTAGCACTTTGATTTTGCGCATAATCCCCAACCGAAAATTGATCCTGATTTTCGGCGTCATGCGCGAAGCTTTGCACAGCGCCAGCGCGGACAGGATGCCAAAACGGCGACGACTGTCGGATTGCCAGATCCTTTCGCGTGGCCGGCTTCAGTATTCGCGTTCGTAGAAAACGCCGCCCTTGGCTTCGCCGGCATCGGTGGCCTCACCGCGCAATTTGACGCCGCGCCCGACGTCGAGATCGATCGCCGCCTTGCCCGAACCCGGCTTGTCGCCCTTCTGGATCGTCACATAGGTGCGGTCGTTGAGATATTTGCCGGCCGAGACCGCGGTGCCGCCCTCCTCGTCGGTGATGACGTCGAGATCGTCGACGCCGATCGCGCTGCGCAGGTTCTGGAGCAGCGAGGTCGAGCCGCTGATACCGGCCAGCTGAGCGGCGGCTTCGGCAAGCTGGGCGATCTGCAGCGGCGACAGGTTCGACATCGAGCGGCCGAAAATCAGTTGCGCCAGAACCTCGTCTTCCGGCAGCGCCGGCACCGACGAGAAGTTGAACTTCGGATTGGTCGCCTCGCCCGATACCACGATGGTGACGGTTGCGCTGCTCGTCGTCGACGTCGCCGTGAGGTTGAGATAAGGCACCAGCGAGCCTGAAAAGCCGACTGTGCCTTCGGTGAAGGTCAGCCGCTTGGCGAGGATCGTCAGCCGCCCACGCTGCAAGTCAAAGGTGCCGACCGCTTGCGGCGACGATGCCGGGCCGGTCAGCCGCAGCGAACCGCCAAGCTCGGCATCGACACCCCTGCCCTGGATGAAAATCCGGCTCGGCGCGTTGACCGTGACATCGAGGTTGAGGCCGCCACCGCTGCCGCCGCTCGCCGTCGCCGGGCGCAACGCCTTGTCCTGCGCGCGCACGGCGGCCGGTGCGTTCTTGTGCTTGACGTTGAGCGCCGCAAGCGAGCCCGGCAGCTTTTCGGGAACGGTGATGACGGTCTTGGCCAGGTTGATCGTACCCGAGATCACTGGCGCCGACGCGAGCGGCCCCTTGATGGTCAGGTCGCCGCTGAGATTGGCGGTGACCACCCTGCCGTCGGTGTAGCGGCCGTCGACGAGCTTGACCGACAAGTCGGCCGGAAAACCTTGCCCCGGATTGATGCCGACCGTGCCGCTGGCCGACAGGCTGCCGCGCGTCGACAACGTGCCGGTCAGGCGGTTGATCCTGGCGACGCCACCGCCGATCACCACATCGGCGGTGATATCGTTGATCGCAAGTCCCGAGCGTGCATCGATCAGGCGGGCACCTGAGGTGCGGACCGTGCCTGTGATCACCGGCGACGTCGCCGGGCCGCGCACCTTCAAATTGACGTCGGCCGTGCCGTTCAACGACAGGCCTTGCGCGGCCAGCGTCCGGGTGAGGAAGGCAAACGGCACCTTGCCGGAAAAGTCGAGATCAAGGGTGGGCGTGCCTGATGTCGTCATCGTGCCGCCGCCCTTGAGGCCGAGACCGGCGCCGTCGCTCATGTCGGCGTCGAAGGTCAGTCTGTTGCCTGAATACGTGCCGGAGGACGAAATTCCCATGCCGCCGAAACCGGCACCGCGGGTTTGCGACGTCTGGACGCCTGCGGCGTCGATCTTGAAGGCGACGGCCGGATTGGCCGGCGCGCCCGTCACCTTCACCGTGCCCGAGATCGAGCCGGCGGCATCGAGGCCCGGCGAAAAACTGTTGGCGAGCGACATCGGCACCCGCGCCAGCGTCGCGTTGAGGTTGAGCGCCTCTCCGACCTTGCCCGAAACCGTCGCCGTGCCGCCGCCGAGGTTGAGCGCGAGCCGATCCAGGCTGGTGGTGCCATTGGCGATGGTGATGGTCGAGGCCTGCGCGATCGCCGCCTTGATGCCGCGCACGGTCGCCTGGCCGGAGGTGAGCTCGACCGCCGTCGTGCCGTTGGCGACCCTGACGCGGCCGGCGGCCCTGGCCGGAATGTCCTTGACGGTGGCGCCACCGGAAAAGCCGGTCCAGTCGCCGTCGCGGGTGAGATCGACGTCGATGTCGCGAATGACGGTGCCGCCGGAGGTGACGCTGTCGGCGCGGATCTTTCCGGAGATCACCGGTGCCGCGAGATAGTTGGCGATCGATGCATCGATGGTGACCGTCTTTGCCGAGATATCGCCGCGTGAAATCGAAGCCGTCGAAGCCTTGATGGTGACCTCAGGCACACTGCCGGTCTTCGAGAAGACGACCGTGCCGCGCACGTCGCCTTCGGCCTTTTCCAGCGCAAGGGCTGCGAGCGGTCCGATATCAGGCAGGTCTAGCGCCACAGTGCCATCAGGCACGAACGCCTCATCAAGCACCAGGTCGCCTGATACCCGGTTCTTGCCGAGCGACAGCAAAAGCCCGTCGATGGCGCGTTTGCCATCTGACGTCGCCAGCACAGCACTGCCTTGCAGGGGCTGGCCCGCGACATTTCCGGTCAGTTGGACATTGGCCGCCGGGTTGGCGGCATCGGCCTTGCCGGTAGCCGTGAGCCTCAGCCCGGTGATCTCGCGTTCGGCCACCGAGAGCCGGTCGCTGTTGACCGTCAGCGACAGATCGGGCGCGGTGCTTGAGCCTTGCGCATTCAGCGCGAAGGCGATGGCGCCCTTGGCATCCTTCGACAGAAGCGAGATGTCGGCCAGCGCGCCTTTGATGTCGGCAGTGAGTTTGCTGTCGGAAAGGCTGGCCTGCCCGTCGGCGGTCAGCGCGCCGGACACCAGCCTGATCGCGTTGGCGGTGACATTACCATTGGCATCGCGCTTCAGCGCGGCACTGAGTTCCGTCCGCTCCGCGAGCACACCGCGCGCTGCGGTCGGCAGTGCTGCGGAAGCCGCATCCGCCTTAAGATTGAGATCGATGGCGCCGTCGGCCAGCGAGACCCTCCCGTTGAAGCCGGTGTTCAGCGCGTCGCCCGTCACCGACCCGCTGTCGATGACGATGGTGTCAGTGGCGAGGCTGCCGGCAACTTTAGCGGTGATCTTGCCGGCGAACAGCGGCGCGATGGTCGGATTGTCCAAGCCGATCTTGTTTGCCGTCACCGTGCCGGAGATCGGCCCTATTCGGCCCTTCACATCGAAGGCGTCCGAATGCAATGCCAGGGTGAGCCCCTCGACCTTGGTAAAATTCGTCGCGACCGAAGGCAGGACAGCGGAGATATCGAGCTTCGGCTGCGTGCCCTGCCCCGCAGCCTTTACCGAAAGCGCCTGCAGCTCGAGCTTGATCGGGCTCTCGGTGCTGCCAAGCGCCAGCGGCAGGCTCGGGCCGGTCGAGACGAGGTCGAGTGCAAAATCGCTGGCGCCGTTCGGATTGATGGTACCGGCGGCCTTGCCGGAAATTTTGTCGCCGGCAAGCGTCGCGTGGTCGATGGCAATGCCGCCGGCGGACGAGAAGCTGCCTGCCGCATCGACATTGAGCAGACCGAGCCCGGCCTGGCGGGTCTGGCTGGTCTCGGCGCCGCTGAGCTGCGCATCGAAACGAATGTCAGGGGCTGCCGACGGTCCCGTCACTTGCGCCGTTCCACTGAGCGTGCCCGCGGCGTCGAGGCCGGGTGAAAAATCATTGGCAAGAGCAGCCGGCAACGCGGAAAACTCTGCCGCGAGGTCGAGCGTCTGGCCTGCGGTGCCGGACACGGTCACCGATCCGCCGCCGACATCGAGCATCAGCTTTTCGATACTGGCCGTGCCGTTGGCAATGCTCAGGCTCGACGGCTGCGCGATCGCTGCCTTGATGCCGCGAATGGTCGCTTCGCCCGAAGCGATTTCGACGCTTGTCATGCCGTCCGCGATCTTCACCCTGCCTTCGGCCGTCGCCGGAATGCCGGCGACGGTGGCGCCGCCGGAAAACCCGGTCCAGTCGCCGTCGCGCTTCAAATCGACACCGATGCCGCTGATCACGGTGGCGCCTGATGTGACCGTATCGGCCTTGATCGTGCCGGAGATCGCCGGTGCCTTGAGATAGTTGGCGACCAGCGCGTTGACGGCGATGGTTTTCGCCGCCAGATCGCCGCGCGAAATAGACCCGCTCGTCATATCGATGGCGACCATCGGCGCGCCACCATCATTCGAGAGGCGGATGCTGCCCTGCACGTCGCCCGCCGCCGTCTGCCCGGCAAGTGCGGCCAGCGGGCCGATATCGGGCGCTTCGAGTGTCAGCGTGCCGAGCGGCAGCAATCTGTCGTCGAGAGCGAGATCGCCCGAAACCTTGTTGTCGGCCAGCGACAGGCTAAGCCCGTTGAGGGAACGCTTTCCGTCACGCGTGACCAACGATGCCCTGAGATCGAGCGGCTGGTCGTCGACGGACCCGGTCAGTGAGACATCGGCGGCGGGGTTGGCGATGTCGGCCTTCCCCGTCGCCGCCAGCTTGATCGTCTTGACCGTATGACCGGACGCCGTCAGGCTGTCGCTGTCGGCCGAGACCGAGAAATCCGGCGCCGTGCGCGCGCCGCTCGCCGTCAGCGCGAAATCGACGGCCCCGCCGACCGGTACGCCCACCATCGGCGACAGCACCGAAACATCGCCGAGCGTGCCCTTGATGTCGGCCTGGATGTCTGTGCCCGTCGCGCTGGCGGTGCCGCTGGCGCTGAGCGAGCCTGAAGTGAGTTGCAGCGTATTAGCAGCAAAGGAACCTTGCGGATCGCGGGTCGCAGTCGCCGAGAATTTCACGCGCTCACCGAGAACCGAGCGGATCTGCGGCGGCAGCGCTGTCGAGACGGCATCGGCATTCATCTTGAGCGTCATCGCCAGATCAGCCAGCGTCACCTTGGCCGTCACTGAGGCATTGAGCGCGGCGCTGCGCAGCGTGCCCTGGTCGACGGCAATCTCGTTCTTGCTGATGGACCCGGCGAGCTCCGCTGTCACTCTGCCGGTCACCAGAGGCGCCAGCGTCGCCACGTCGGTATTCAGGCCGCCGGCTGTAAGCTTGATGCTGACCGGTCCGCTGCGGTCCTGGATGTCGAAGCCGTCGGAATGGATTGCAGCCGCCAGATCGTCCACCCGCGTGCCGCCCGCCACCACCGAAACCAGGGACGCGCCGATGTCGACTATCGGCGCCTTGCCGCCGCCGAACGCGCGGAACGTGGCGCCGGTGATCGCGACGGTCACCGGCTGCGCCGCAGTGCCGAGGCTGAGTACGATCGGTGGACCCTTGGCAGCGAGTTCCACCGAAAGGTCGCTGGCGCCATTGGGGTCGATGATGCCCGCGGCGGTGCCATGCACGGCATCGCTGTCGATGCTGGCGCGCTCGACTTCGACGCCGCCTGTCACGATCGCGGTTCCGGCAAGGTCGAAGCTGGTCTTGCCGGCCAACAAGGACTTCAGATTGTCGGGCAAGAAGCGCTGGAAGTCACCGTCGCCCTTGGCCTCGACATAGTTGCCCTTGTCGGTGAGCTGGTGGCGACCGGTGAGCTGGGTGACGATCTGGCCGTCGACGACGAAGGTACCGATGCCGCTCCAGTTGGCGACCGGCCCCGTGCCGGTGATGACAATGTTGACCGGCGGCGCATCCGGCAGTTTGAGCAGATTGGCGATAATGCCGCCGGCCGGCTCCGATGCCTTCAGATCGAGATCGAGCTTGTTGTCGGCGGGCGCGAAATGGATATTGGCGTCGACCTTGCCTTGCTTGCCGTCGTGGCGGGTGATGTTGAGGCTGGTTTCGAGCGCCAATGGCGCCGCGTCGGCCTTGAACGAACCCTTGGCCGCGAGTTCGGCGATACCGCTGCCGGCCAGCGCCTGGCCGAGCGCGATTTCTGGCAGGTCGATCTGCTTGATGTCGAGCGACACCGGCAGCGTGGTGGCACCACCTTGGCTCGGCTGCGTGCTTGCCACCGGCAGCCGTGCCAGCTCGATGCGACCGGCGGCGATGCGGCCGGCGCTGAAGTTTTTCGAAAGAAGCTCCAGCGGCGACCAGTCGACGGCCACCTTGCGCGCCACCAGCCAGGGGCCCTGGCGATCCTCCAGCACGACGTGGTCGACAGTCAGCGCGCCGGACCAGATGCCGTCGATGCCGCTGACCGTGATCTTCCGGTCATCGGTCGACGCCATGGTCGAGATGATGCCGGCGAGATTGTCGCGGCCGCGCTCGGTCTTGGTCAGCACGACAAGCGCACCGACCACCGCCGCCACTAGGATGAGCAGCGTGTAAAGAAGAATGCGAAGGACGCGCTTGAACATTGTCATCAAAACGCCTGGCCGATGCCGGCATAGATGCCGAAATGCGGGTCATCGGGATCCCGGTTGAGTGGCACCGCCGCATCGATGCGCAGCGGTCCGAACGGCGTAATATAGCGCAAGCCGACGCCGGCGCCGACCTTCATGCCAGAAAAATCCGGGAATTGATTGGTCGAGACGGTGCCGGCGTCGACGAACGGCACGACGCCGATCGTGTCGGTGATCGCGATGCGCATCTCGACCGAGGTCTCGAAGAAGGATAACCCGCCGATCGGCTCTCCGGCGGCGTCCTTCGGACCGATGCCCTGATAGGCATAACCGCGCACCGAGCCGCCGCCGCCGGAATAGAAGCGGCGGTCGGCCGGAACATCCTGAAGGCCGGCACCGATGATCGAGCCGATGGCGACACGTTCGGCCAAGACGAACTTCGAGGCCGCGTCGAGCGCCTGATAGGCAGATCCTTCGCCCCTCAGCTTGACGAAGGCCGCACCATTCAAAATGTCGTAGCTCGGCTCGGCATAGGCCAGCGCCCTGAATCCCGTCGTCGGGTTCAGCCGGTTGTCGCGGTTGTCGAAGACATATCGCAGCGGAACGCTGGCGATCAGATAGGTGTGCTTGCCGAAGGAATCGGTGATCTTCGAATAGTCGAGCGCGACTTCCGCCGAAACCGTCTGCTGCCTGTCGAGTTCATAAGACAGGCCGGTGCTGCCCTTGACCGAGAAACGGTCGTAGGCGTCGGGATGCTCCAATACCGTGTTGACGCCGGCGAAGAATTTCGACGCCGGCCCGACCACGCCCGGCTTTTCGAACATGATGCCGGCATTGTAGTTGAGCTCAGTCAGCTCATTGCTGCCGATGCCGCTGATTTCGCCCTCGATGCGCAGCTTTTCGGCACGGCCGAACAGATTGCGGTGGCCCCAATAGCCTTCGAGGCCGAGCCCCTCGGTGTTGGAGAAGGTGCCGCCAAGGCCAAAGTAGCGCGGCTTGCGCTCGCTCACTTCGACGCCGATCGGGATGTTGCCGTCGGCGTCGAGACCGTCGGCCTCCTTCAGCGTCACGCTGTTGAAGACTTCGAGCCCGAGCAGCCGGTCGCGCGCCTGGTCGACCTCTTCCGGCGAATATTGGCGGCCGCGCTTGAGGCCGGTCATGTATTCGGTGAAATCGCGGTCGACCTTTTCGGTGCCTTCGACCGTGGTGTCGCCGTAGCCGGCAACCGGCCCGGCCGCCACGGTAAGCGTCACGTCGAGCGTCGAGGTGGCGTGGTCGGCAACGATCTCGCGGTTCGTCACCTTGGCCAACGGCCTGCCTTCCTCCTTGAGCGCCCGCACGATCGACGCCTCGGCCTTGAGCACGGCACCCGAACCCGCGTCGCCGCCGGCGATCAGGCCGAAATCGGCGCCCGCCAGCCCCGCCGCATCGCCCTCCAGCCTGATGTCGCCAAGCGTGAATTTCGGCCCAGCCGCAATGTTGATCACCACAGGGATCGGCTGCGGACCCGAAAATTCGGCGTCGGGCGGCAAATCGTCGAGCGGCTTGCCTTCGATGGTGATGGTGACTACGCCTTCGTAGCGGGCGTCCGCATAAAGTGCGGCGACAAGCTGATCGCGGTCGCCACGCGCCTTGGCCAGCAGGCCGAGCGAACCGGAGACCGGACGTTCTTCGTCGTCCTTCAGCGCCGAGGCGTTTTCGAGCTTCTCGGCGAGGTCCTCGTCGGCGTCGGGCGCCTCGATGGTCACCGCATAGCGCAGCGGATCGACAATATCGGCGTCTTCATCCTCTGACGACCCCCAGAGCTTGATGCCGAAGATCTCGAAAGCGGCCGTATTTCCGCTCGCGGCAACCAATGCAGTCGAGCACAGCAAGGCGAAAAGCAGGGCGTGCGAAAGCACGCGCCGTGGCGCGGTTCCTCCCGACATCTGCCTTTCATACGCCGACATTACAACTCTACACTAGCTGCCAAAGCTAAAATTGGAATGAACTTCTGAATTGCTCGTAAAGGAGCCACAATCCAATTGTCTGAAATGGACAGGGCTTGGAATTCACACCTTCTGCGTCGCCGCAAGAATGCGTGATCCCTGTCCTATCGAGGTACTACCGGTCATCGGCCGAAAAGGAAACCGTTGGCAGGCGGAACCTGCCGCGTCCTCGTGTTGACAAGCCTGACCGAAGCTTGAACATGTCCGGACGTAACGTAAAGCAGTGTCTGGAGGGGTTTATGGCAATGCGCGCGGCTCGTGGTCTGTCGATCTTTTTCCTTCTCTTTTTCACCTGGAGCAGTGTCGCGCAAGCGGCCGAAGCGCGCCGGGTGGTGACATCGGACAATTCCGATTATTTCGGTTTCGATCTCAGATCCGACCAGAATGTCAGCCTCGATCAGTGCAAGACGACTTGTCTCGGCGATCCCGCCTGCCGCGCCTTCACCTATAACCCCAAGGCCAAATGGTGTTTTCTCAAATCCGACTATAACACGCTGAAATCGTTCAAGGGCGCCGTCGCCGGCAAGGTCATCAACGTCGAAGGCGACCCCGATATCGGCGCGCCACCGGACCTCGCCTTCTTCCCTGCCTGGATGGCCGACCAGGCGCAGCAATACCGCAACAGACTGACGGGTCCGGCCTACACCAAGCCCACCGAAGGGCTGACGGCGCTAAGGGAGGCGGCAAAGCAAGCGTCGCAGACCGGCGACCACCGCGTGGCCATCCAAAAATACGAGGCTTTGATTTCGGTATTGCCCGACGATGGCCAGCTTTGGCTCGAACTGGCGCGGGAAACGCTTGCCGTGCAGCCGACCGCCAACAGCGCGGAGGCGTCCACCCTGCCGGCGGACGCCACCTCCGCCGGCTTCAACGCCTACAAATTGCTGCGCACCACAAAAACGCGCGCTGAAGCGCTGGCACTGCTTGGCGACGGGCTCGACCGCCGCGATCTCTCTCGGCCGGCCCTGCAGGCCTACGAAGCGAGCCTCGCGCTGGTCAGTTCGCCTTGGGTCTCGGCCGCCTATCAGGATCTCAAGGCCCGCAAGGGCTTCCGCGTCGTCGATCACACGGTCGACGCCGACACCAGCGCGCCGCGTATATGCGCGCAATTTTCCGAGGATCTGGTCAAGACCGGTGTCGACTACTCGCAATTCGTCACCGTCGACAACGCCGCCCCCAAGGGCGTCGAGGCCAAGGACAAGCAGATCTGCGTCGAGGGGCTCGAGCACGGCCAGCATTACGACGTGACCTTCCGCCCCGGCCTGCCGGCCGCCATTGGCGAGGTGATCACCGCGCCGGTGGTGCTGTCGATCTATGTGCAGGACCGCGCCCCATCCGCCCGTTTCACCGGCGACAGCTTCGTGCTGCCTGCCGGCGCGCGCCGCGGCATCCCGGTCGTCACCGTCAACATGAACGTCGCCGAAATGAAGCTCTACCGCATCGGCGATCGCTCGCTGACCCAGCTTCTGTCCGGCTATCAGTTCCTGCGCCAGCTTGACGGCTACGACATCTCCAACATTTCCGATCAGATGGGCGAGCCGGTCTGGCAGGGCCAGCTCGACATCGCCAACGACCTGAACAAGGAAGTAACAACGTCCTTCCCGGTCGACGAAGCGCTGCCGCAGCGCAAGCCCGGCGTCTATGTGCTGACCGCGCAACCAGTCGACGAGAATGACAACGACTATGATTCGCGCGCCACGCAATGGTTCGTCGTCTCCGATATCGGCCTGTCGACCTATACCGGGCAGGATGGGCTGAACGTCTTTGCCCGTTCGCTCGGAACCGCCAGGCCGATATCAGGTGCTGAACTGACGCTGCTCGCCAGGAACAATGAAATCCTCGGCACCGCAACCACGGACGCGGAAGGCCGCGCCGTCTTCAACCCCGGACTGACGCGCGGCGACGGCGGCATGGTCCCGGCCGTGCTGACGGCCAGGCAGGGTGACAGCGACTTCGTCTTCCTTGACATGGGCCGTGCCGGCTTTGACCTGTCCGATCGTGGCGTCACCGGGCGTCCGGCGCCGGGCGCGCTCGACGTCTATGCCTGGACCGAACGCGGCATCTACCGCGCCGGCGAGGACGTCCATGTCGCGGCCCTTGCCCGCGACGGCGCCGCCAAGGCGGTCGAGAACCTGCCGCTGACCTTCATCTTCACGCGCCCCGACGGCGTCGAGAACCGCCGCATCGTCAGCGACGGCGCATCGGCCGGCGGCCATGCCGTCGACCTGCCGCTCGAACCCAACGCCATGCGGGGCACCTGGACGGTAGCGATCCACACCGACCCCAAGCAGGCGGCGGTCGCTAGCCAGATGTTCCTGGTCGAGGATTTCGTGCCGGATCGCATCGAGTTCGACCTGTCCTCAGACAAGCAGGAGATCGCGCAGGGCGAAACTGCCAACGTCACCGTCGACGGCCGCTTCCTTTATGGCGCGCCGGCCGCCGGGCTGGCGCTCGAAGGGGAGCTGACGCTGTCGACCACCCGCGACTGGGACCGCTTCAAGGGCTATTCTTTCGGCCTCGCCGACGAGCAGTCGGCGGAACCGTCAGTCACGCCATTCATCGATCTGCCGGTGATCGGCGAGGACGGCAAGGCGACCTTCCCGGTTTCGGTCGACCAGTTGCCCTCGACCACTAAGCTGGTCGATGCCAAGGTTACGGTCAGGATGCGCGAGACCGGCGGCCGTGCCGTCGAGCGCTCGCTCAGCATCGGCATCCGGCCGCAGGGCCACATGATCGGCATCCGCCCCGATTTTGACGGCGACGAGGTGCCGCAAGGCGGCACGGCGAAGTTCAGCCTGATCGCCGTCGATCCCGACGGCAAGCGCGAGGCGCTGCAGGGCGCGCAATGGTCGCTGGTCAAGGTTGAACGCAATTACCAATGGTACCGCTCCAGCAATTCCTGGAACTATGAGCCGGTCACCTTCACCAAGTCGGTGGCCAACGGCCAGGTCGACTTGACCGCTAACGGCGAAGCCACCGTGTCGCTGCCAGTCGACTGGGGCCGCTATCGGCTCGAGATCGAGACATCGGATCCGGAAGGCCCGGCGACCAGCTACGAATTCGATGCCGGCTGGTATGTCAGTTCCACCACAACAGAGACGCCTGATGGCCTGGAGATCGCCCTCGACAAGGACAACTACGCCGCGGGCGAAGTGGCCAAGCTCAAAGTGTCGCCGCATTTTGCCGGCGAGCTGCTCGTCACCATCGGCGCCGACAAGCTCTTGAAAACCGTCACCGCCAGCGTGCCGGCCGGCGGCAGCACCATCGACATCCCGGTCGGCGACGACTGGGGCGCCGGCGCTTATGTCACGGCAACGCTGTTCAGGCCGGGCGATGCGCAGGAAACGCGCATGCCGGCGCGCGCCATCGGCGTCAGATGGCTGAAGGTCGATCCGGGCTCCAAGAAGCTCGCCGTCACCTTGACGCCGCCGGACAAGACCATGCCGCGCCAGCAGCTGTCGATCCCGGTCTCGGTGGCCGGCGTGCAGCCGGGCGCCAACGCCTATGTCATGGTCGCGGCCGTCGATGTCGGCATCCTCAACCTCACCAATTACAAGGTGCCGGATCCGGAGACCTGGTTCTTCGGCCAGCGCATGCTCGGCCTAGAAGTACGCGACCTCTACGGCCGGCTGATCGACGGCTCGCTGGGCACATCAGGCAAGCTGCGCAGCGGCGGCGACGGCGCCAACATACAATCGCAAGGCAGCCCGCCGACCGAAAAGCTGGTCGCCTTCTTCTCCGGTCCGGTCCAGCTCGATGCCGACGGGAAGGCGCGGATCGACTTCGACATCCCGCAGTTCAACGGCACCGTGCGCGTCATGGCCGTCGCCTGGACCGAGGACGGGGTCGGCCATGCCCAGTCCGACGTGATCGTGCGCGATCCGGTGGTGATCACCGCCGGCTTGCCGCGCTTCCTGGCGCCCGATGATTCGGCCGTCATGCGGCTCGATGTCACCGACGCCGACGGTCCGGAGGGCGATTATGCACTGTCGATAAACACGACCGGCAATCTTTCGACCGGCAGTGCCGCCGTGCCCGAAAAGCTGACGCTCGCCAAGGGCAAGCGGCAGACGCTGACCGTGCCGCTGATCGCTGGGACGCCGGGTGACGCCTCGATCACCATCAATCTCGCCCATGCCGACGGCACCGCTGTCGAGCAGACGCTCTATGTTCCGGTGCGGCCGGCGCAATTGCCGGTGACCACCCGCATGGTGGTCGACCTCAAGGGCAATGGCGGGTCGCTGCGCGTCGACAAGGAGCTCCTGGCGGCAAGCCTGCTCGACGGCGCTTCGGTCAGCGTCGGCGTTTCGCAGGCGGCGGCCTTCGACGTGCCGTCGCTCCTGATGACGCTCGACCGCTACCCCTATGGTTGCGCCGAGCAGACCACCAGCCGCGCCATGCCGCTTCTCTATGTCAACGATATGGCGTCGGGCGTCGGCATGGCCAGCGACGCCGACCTGCACGGCCGCATCCAGGACGCCATCTACAAGGTGCTGAGCTATCAGGCCTCGGCCGGCAGCTTCGGCCTGTGGGGCCCGGGCTCCGGCGACCTGTGGCTCGACGCCTATGTCACCGACTTCCTGACCCGGGCGCGCGAGCAGAAATACGACGTGCCGACCCAGGCGATGAACCAGGCGCTGAGCAATCTGCAAAACGCGATCGGCTACGACCAGGATGTCAAGGATCGCGGCAGCGAGATCGCCTATGCGCTCTATGTGCTGGCCCGCAACAAGAAGGCCTCGATCGGCGATCTGCGCTACTATGCCGACACGCAGATCGAAGCCTTTACCAGCCCGATGGCTGTCGCCCAATTGGCGGCGGGCCTGGCGCTCTATGGCGACACGCAGCGCTCGGAAGCCACCTTCCAGGCCGCCCTGCAACTGGCCAATTCAAGCTCGGCATACGACTACTATAGGTCCGATTATGGCTCGCCGCTGCGTGACGGCGCGGCGATGCTGGCGCTTGCCGCCGAATCGAAGCCGGTGCCGACGATCGTGCCGGCGCTGATCAAGCGGGTGACGCAGGAACGCGCCGCCGTCAGATGGACCAGCACGCAGGACGAGTCCTGGATGCTGCTGGCGGCCCGCGCACTGAAGGCCGGCAATGATGCGATCGCGCTGACCATAAACGGCGCGCCGCATGCCGGCGCCTATTCGGACCAGATCGCCGGCAGCGACATTGCCAACAGCCCGCTGACCGTCGCCAACACCGGCAGCAACCCGCTGCAGGCGGTCGTCACCACGGTGGCCTCGCCGATCCAGCCGCTGCCGGCCAGCGGCAACGGCTTCACCATCGGCCGCACCTACTACAAGCTCGACGGCACCGAAGCCAATGTCACGGAGGCAACCCAGAACGAACGCTATGTTGTCGTGCTCAATATCTATGAGCAAAACAGATGGCCGTCGCGGCTGGTGGTCACCGATCTGCTGCCGGCCGGCTTCGAGATCGACAATCCGGGCCTGGTTTCCAGCGCCCAGTTGTCGAACTTCTCCTGGCTGGCCCAGACCGACGCCGCCCATCTCGAATTCCGCGACGACCGTTTCGTCGCGGCCTTCAATCCGAACGATGGCGACGGCGACCGCAACATCACGCTCGCCTATGTCGTGCGCGCGGTGACGCCGGGCACCTATGCCCATCCGGCGGCAACGGTCGAGGACATGTACCGGCCGCAATATTCAGCCCGCACCGCGACCGGGATGATGGAGGTCAAGGCGCCGTAAGGCAAAGATGGTGACGATCATGGTCATGGCGATGGCGATGCCCCTCATTGCCCTGCCGGGCATTTCTCCCCGTATAGAGACGGGGAGAAAGAGGCTCGCGGCGAAGTTTTCGCCAACCTCGAACGTCGCAGAAAAAGCGCCAGGGGTCGCGACAGCCTCCTTCTCCCCGTCACTATACGGGGAGAAGGTGCCGGCAGGCGGATGAGGGGCAGCGCCATGCTCTCGAGAAAAGTCCTTCACCGTACCGCCATCGCAAGCATCTCCTTGGCCGGCCTAGCGGCAATAACTATCGCCGCCCTTTGGCAGCTCGACCGCGCCTTTCCGCCGCCGCTGCCGGTCGCGCTAACGGTATCGACCGAAGTGCAGGACCGCGACGGCCAGCTGTTGCGGGCCTTCGCCACGCCGGACGGCTATTGGCGGCTCGCCACCCGCCTTGACCAGGTCGACAGACAGTTTGTCGACATGCTGGTCACTTACGAGGACAAGCGTTTCTGGAACCATGACGGCGTCGACGTGCTGGCGCTGGCTCGCGCCGCCGGCCAGTTCGCGACCAATGGCCGTATCGTCTCCGGCGGCTCGACACTGTCGATGCAGCTCGCTCGGCTGACCGAACCGCGCGACAGCCGCAGCCTCGGCTCCAAGATCAAGCAGCTGCTGCGCGCCCTACAGATCGAGCGGCGGCTCACCAAGCGCGAGATCCTCGAACGCTATTTGACGCTGGCTCCCTATGGCGGCAATCTCGAAGGCGTGCGCGCCGCCTCGCTGGCCTATTTCGGCAAGGAGCCGAAGCGGCTGACGGTCTCGGAGGCGGCCCTGCTCGTCGCCCTGCCGCAATTGCCGGAAAAGCGCCGGCCCGACCGCAACCTTTCAATCGCCCACGCCGCCCGCGACCGCGTGCTGACGCGCATGGTCTCATCAGGCTTGCTCGGCGAGCGCGAGGCCGCACGTGCAGCGCTCGACGACGTTCCTGCTATCCGTCGCACGCTGCCGGCGCTGGCCGCCCACGCCACTTATGCAGTGCTGCCCAGGGCCGTCCCTGGCAAGCCGCTGCGACTGACGATCCGCAAGAGCGTCCAGGAAGGGCTGGAACAGGTGGCCGGGGATGCCGCAACCAGGCTCGGCCCCCGCCTGTCCGTCGCCATGATGCTGGCCGACGCCCGCACCGGTGACATCCTCGGCGAAGTCGGCTCCGCCAATTATTTCGACGCCAGCCGCTCCGGCTGGATCGACATGACCAGGATCGTCCGCTCGCCCGGTTCGACGCTGAAGCCGTTCATCTACGGGCTCGCCTTCGAACAGGGACTGGTGGCGCAGGAAACGCTGATCGACGACAGGCCGACGGACTTTTCCGGCTACCGCCCGAAGAATTTCGACATGGGCTACCAGGGCGACGTCAGCATCCGGCAAGCGCTGCAACTGTCGCTCAACGTGCCGGCGATCAGTGTGCTCGACGCGGTCGGGCCGGCGCGGCTGCTCGCGCGCTTCCGGCAGGCCGGCGTCGCGCCGATCCTGCCGGTCAACAAGGCGCCGGGTCTCGCCATCGGCCTCGGTGGCGTCGGCGTGACGCTGCGCGACCTCGTCCAGCTCTATGCCGGGCTCGCCAATGGCGGCAAGGCACACACGCTGCATGACGGCACCGAGCCGGCAAATGCCAAACGCTCCACCGCTACCATCCTCGACGATCAGGCGAACTGGCAGATCACCGACATATTGTCGGGCGTCAAGCCGCCCGAGGGCGCCGCCAAGCGCGGCATCGCCTACAAGACCGGCACCTCCTACGGCTACCGCGACGCCTGGTCGGTCGGCTTCGACGGGCGCTACGTGCTGGGCGTCTGGGTCGGCCGCCCCGACGCCGGCGCAGTGCCCGGCCTGTCCGGCTATGTCTCGGCCGCACCGATCCTGTTCGAGGGCTTTGTCCGCTCCGGCCTGGCTGCCATGCCGCTGCCAAGCCAGCCAGCCGGCGTCGTCAAATCCAGGCGCGACGAACTGCCGGTGACTTTGGCGCGCTTCGGTTCTGGCGCCGACGGGCTGGTCCAGACAACGCCGACCGAGCCCGCGCCAACGATCATCTTTCCGCCCGACGGCGCCCGCGTCGATCTCGGCACCACCGCCGCCGAGGCCTCGCCGCTAGTGCTGAAGCTGCAGGGCGGCCGCGCGCCGTTCCGCTGGCTGGCCAATGGCAAGCCGCTGGTCGGCATCGACCGGCGACGCACCGCGACCTGGCAGCCCGACGGCGCCGGCTATGCGACCCTGACCGTGATCGATGCGGCCGGGCGCGCGGCCAGCGTGAAAGTGTTCGTTGAATAGAATGCGCCAAGCTATTGCGCGCATTGCATTTTGCGCATTGCAGTCGGCGGCCGGTATTGCCACCGCTGCTGCCGCAGACCTCCCGGCCGGCTTCGTTCGGCTGGCCGACATCGATCGCACCATCCGGCAGGACATCCGCTACGCCGGTTTTAACAATTTCCTGCACCGCAGGGCGGCCGGCTACGACGCGCCGGTATGTATCCTCACCGGGCAAGCGGCGAAAGCGCTTTCCGGCGTCCAGAAAGTGATTGCCGCCGAGGGCCTGACGCTGGTCGTGTTCGACTGCTACCGCCCGGCGCGCGCCGTCTCCGACATGGGCGAATGGACCAGGGAAGGCGGACCACCCGACCCGCAATGGTATCCGACGGTCAAGCGCAAGGACCTCATCGCCAAGGGCTATATCGGCGAACTGTCGACGCATTCGCGCGGCTCGACCGTCGATGTCGCCATCGCGCGAGCCGACCGCAACACCGCCCCGAAACCGGCCTGCGGCGTATCAGATGCCGACACGCTCGATTTCGGCACCGGCTTCGACTGTTTCGACCCGATGAGCGAAACGGCGCACCGTCCGCTCGCCGGGGAAGCAACCGCAAACCGCAAGAGGCTTGTCGAGGCCATGCGCGCCGGCGGCTTCAGGAACTATGCCCGCGAATGGTGGCACTTCACGCTGGAAAACGAGCCGTTTCCAAAGCAGCGCTTCGATTTTCCCCTCACCGCCGACTAAATCACTGATCGCTGCGCAGCAAATCGAGTCCAGACCACATCGAGCCATCGCCGAGGCGCGACCTTTCTCCAGATAGATCGCTTCACGAGCCCGGATTCGGCACCCCGGCGTCGAGAGGAAGGAATTTCTTCAGGAGCCCAAAGATCGGCGGAAAATTGCTTCGAACGGACAAAAAAAGCAACATTGAGTGCATCTAATTTCTACCAATTCAGTAGATTGAGGTGATCTCAACGGAGGCGTAAATGACCAATCCTCATTTCAGGAAACTGCTCGGCGCCCTGGTCGCTGCATCGGTCCAATTCGGAACACTCGGTTTCGCGTTTGCCGATACCACCATCCTCAACGTGTCCTATGATCCGACGCGTGAGCTGTACAAGCAATTCGACGAGGCCTTTGTCGCCCACTGGAAGGCCGAGACCGGTGAAACGGTAACCGTCCAGCAGTCGCATGGCGGGTCGGGCGCGCAGGCCCGCGCTGTGATCGACGGCCTCGACGCCGACGTGGTGACGCTGGCGCTCGAAGGCGACATCAACGCCATCGTGGAGAAATCGAAGAAGATCAATCCCGACTGGCGGACCAAGTTCGAGAAAAACTCGGCGCCCTACACCTCGACCATCATCTTCCTCGTCCGCAAAGGCAACCCGAAGGGCATCCACGACTGGGGCGATCTGGTCAAGGACGACGTCCAGGTGATCACGCCGAATCCCAAGACCTCAGGCGGGGCACGCTGGAACTATCTCGCCGCCTGGGCCTATGCCAACGCCAAGGATGGCGGTGACGAGGCCAAGATCAAGGAATTCGTCGGCAATCTCTACGCCCATGTTCCGGTGCTCGATACCGGTGCGCGCGGTGCGACCGTGACCTTCGCGCAAAAAGGCCTGGGCGACGTGCTGCTGGCCTGGGAAAACGAGGCCTATCTGGCGCTCGACGAATTCGGTGCCGATAATTTCGATATCGTTTACCCGCCGACCTCGATCCTGGCCGAGCCGCCGGTCGCCGTGGTCGACGCCAATGTCGATGCCAAAGGCACGCGAAAAGTTGCCGAAGCCTATCTGAGCTACCTCTACTCCAAGGAAGGTCAGACGCTGATCGCCAAGAACCACTATCGCCCGTCAAAGCCAGATTTGGTCCCGGCGGAGGACCTCGCCAAACTGCCTGAGATCAAGCTGATCACCATCGACGATCCGCTTTTTGGCGGTTGGAAGAAAGCACAGCCTTACCATTTCGGCGACGGTGGTATATTCGACCAGATCTACAAGCCGGCCCAGTAGACCCAGTAAGCTAGATTCTAGATCAGGACGACATGACCACAGCACCCGCCAAGGCGGGGTGGCGGTTCAGACAGCCGAGCGTGATTCCGGGTTTCGGATTGACGCTCGGCTTCTCGCTTGCCTACCTCACGCTCATCATCCTTATTCCCCTGTCGGGGCTGATCTGGCGATCGGCCGCGCTCGGCTGGGCCGATTTCTGGGCGATCGCCACCGACCGCCGCACCATCAACGCGCTTGAAATCAGCTTCGGCACCGCCTTCATTGCCGCCATGGTCAATGTCGTCTTCGGCACGATCGTCGCCTGGGTGCTGGTGCGCTACAACTTTCCTGGCCGCCGCATCGTCGATGCCATGGTCGACCTGCCCTTCGCGCTGCCGACGGCGGTGGCCGGCATCGCGCTGACCACGCTCTACGCGCCGAATGGCTGGCTCGGTAGCCTGCTGGCACCGCTCGGCATCAAGGTTGCCTATACGCCGCTCGGCATCGTCATCGCGCTGATCTTCATCGGCCTGCCTTTCGTCGTGCGCACCGTCCAGCCGATCATGGAGGAGATCGACAAGGAGGTCGAGGAAGTGGCCGCCACGCTCGGCGCCAACCGCTTACAGACCATCGCCCGGGTTCTGCTCCCAGGCCTGGCGCCAGCCATTGTCACCGGTTTCGCGCTGGCTTTCGCACGCGGTGTCGGCGAGTACGGCTCCGTCATCTTCATCGCCGGCAATCTGCCCTACAAATCCGAGATCGCGCCGCTTCTGATCGTCATCCGGCTGGAGGAATACAATTATGCGGCGGCGACCGCGATCGCGGCAATCATGCTCGCTTTGTCGTTCGTGATGCTGCTGGTCATCAATCTGGTGCAGACGTGGAGCCGCAAGCGCTATGGCTGATCCGGAGATCAAATCCTACGCACCGCACCACGAGAGCCAGTCGGCGGCAGTGACCGAAAGCCGCCCGGCGAAGGCCGTGCTGATGATCGTGACCTTTGCCTTCCTCGGCATTTTCCTGCTCTTGCCGCTGATCGTCGTCTTCAACGAAGCCTTCGCAAAAGGTCTCAGCGCTTACACGGAGGCGCTGACCAACCCAGACACGCGCTCGGCGATCCACCTGACACTGCTGGTGGCGGCGATCTCGGTGCCACTCAACGTCGTCTTCGGCATCTCCGCCGCTTGGGCCATCGCCAAGTTCGAGTTCAAGGGCAAGGCCTTCCTCACCACGCTCATCGACCTGCCGTTTTCGGTCTCGCCGGTCATTTCCGGCCTGGTCTATGTGCTTTTGTTCGGCGCGCAAGGCCTGCTCGGCACCTGGCTGAAGGCGCATGGCATCGCCATCCTGTTTGCCGTGCCGGGCATCGTGCTCGCCACCATCTTCGTCACCTTTCCCTTCGTCGCCCGCGAATTGATCCCCTTGATGCAGGAACAGGGCAATGGCGACGAGGAGGCGGCACTGTCGCTCGGCGCCAATGGCTGGCAAGCGTTCTGGTACGTGACGCTGCCCAACGTCAAATGGGGGCTGCTCTACGGCGTCTTGTTGTGCAATGCCCGCGCCATGGGCGAGTTCGGCGCGGTCTCCGTCGTGTCGGGCCACATACGCGGGCTGACCAACACCATGCCGCTGCATGTCGAAATCCTCTATAACGAGTACAATGCCGCAGCCGCCTTCGCCGTCGCCTCGCTGCTTGCGGGCTTGGCGCTCGTCACGCTGGTCTTGAAAACACTTCTCGAAATGCGCTACGGCGCCGAGATCGCCGCGACGCGCGGACACTGAATGCATGTCGCCCATAGCGGTTTTGGGATTACGACATGCATGAAACAAAGATTTTGATGTCGCCCAAAAGTGCGCAGCGGTTTTGGGATAGCGACATGCATGAAACAAAGATTTGATGTCGCCCAAAAGTGTGTAGCGGTTTTGGGACAACGACATGCATCGACAAAAAAGGGACGGTGGATGGAAGTTCGCGTTGCCAACGTGCGCAAGGAGTTTGAACGGTTTCCGGCCCTCCACGACGTTTCGCTCGACATCAAGTCCGGCGAGCTGATCGCGCTGCTCGGGCCTTCCGGCTCCGGCAAGACGACGCTGCTCAGGCTGATAGCCGGGCTGGAGCGGCCGACGAAAGGAAAGATCTTCTTCGGCGAGGAGGATGCGTCGCAAAAGTCGATCCAGGAGCGCAATGTCGGCTTCGTTTTCCAGCATTATGCGCTGTTTCGCCATATGACGGTCGCCGACAATATCGGCTTCGGCTTAAAAGTTCGGCACGGGCCGTCACGGCCGTCGGCGCAGGAAATCCGCCGCCGTGCCTCCGAGCTTCTCGACCTCGTCCAGCTTTCCGGCTTGGAAAAGCGCTATCCGGCGCAGCTTTCGGGCGGCCAGCGCCAGCGTGTGGCGCTTGCCCGCGCGATGGCGATCGAACCGGCCGTGCTTTTGCTCGACGAGCCGTTCGGCGCGCTCGATGCCCAGGTCCGCCGCGAACTGCGCCGTTGGCTGCGCGATATCCACGACGCCACCGGCCACACCACGGTCTTCGTCACCCATGACCAGGAAGAAGCGCTCGAGCTTGCCGACCGGGTCGTCGTGATGAGCCAGGGCAGCATCGAGCAGGTCGGTACCGCCGATGAAATCTACGACACGCCGAACTCGCCCTTTGTCTACGGCTTCATCGGTGAATCGAGCGCGCTTCCCGTCAAGGTCGAGGACGGCCAGGTCTGGATCGCCGACCGCCCGATCGGGCTGTCCGCGCCGCATGCACCGCAAGGCGAAGCGACGCTGTTCTTCCGCCCGCACGATGTCGAACTGGTGGACGAATGCAATGGCTGCATCGCCGGCACAGTCGCCGCCAGCCGCCGCGTCGCCGGCACCAGACGGGTGGAGCTCGAAATTGGCGGCGAGCGTCAGAGGGTCGAGGTCGAGCTGCCCGTCGACCATCCGGCGGCGCAGAAAAGCCGGGTGGCGTTCAGGCCGCGGCGCTGGAAGCTTTTTCCGGCTGCTCTATCCGGCCCTACACCAGCCAGTTCTCGACCTTCAGGCCTTTGATCCGGTTGAACTCTCGCGTGTTGGCCGTCACCAAGGTGGCGCCCAGCGCGTGAGCGTGGGCAGCAATAAAAAGGTCGTTTTGGCCAATGGTCTGGCCCATGCCTTCCAGCTCGGCGCGAATCGCGCCGTACTCGGCGTCCACCGGCACATCGAGCGGCAAAACAGGAATCTCAGCCAGCAATTCCTCGACCTTCTTGAGCAACTTGGCCGATCCTTTCCTGACGCAGCCATATCGCAGTTCCGAGGCGACGACGATGCTGGTACACACGGCGGCGTCTCCCACGCGCAGGATGGCGCTGACGGCTCTGCCTGCCGGGTTTCGGATCATGTCGCTGATAATGTTCGTGTCCAGCATGAACCTCATTTAAAAAAATCCTCGGATTTGACAGGCATATCGTCGATCTCGGGGAAGTCCTCCTCGGGACCGAGCCGCGGCTCTTTCGCCCATTGCGCGAGCAGCGCCGTGAGGCCAGGTTTGCGGACCGGCTCGATGACCAAGCGGTCGCCTTCACGGCTGATCAAGACCTTTTCGCCGGGGAGCTCGAACTCGACAGGAATGCGCACCGCTTGGCTGCGATTGTTGCGAAACAGCTTCGCCTCTTTCGGTGGCGTTGTTGAATGGCGGCGCTGGGGCATGGCGACGGCTCCTTTGTATATACCATTTGTATATGCCAGATTACGCCATGACGCAATCGTCTTGCCAACGCATCGTCTGCAACACTTGGGCCGGCCGAGAAGCATCGTGCATGCGGACGACATCAGCACCGCTGCCCAGGTGTGTCGAAAGAGCCTGCTTGAAAGAAAATCCTAACGACGGCCCGTAAGGGGAACATTTTTCTAGCGATAACGTGGCGAAGCCGTCCTACGTGTCTCGTCGCCCACCATGCCTTGCCGCTATGGTGGGCAATAAGCGCATTGCATTGGAGCCTGTTTTCATGAAGCGATTTTTGCTTGGCGTCGCCATAGTGGCCGGCCTGTTCCTGGCATCCTCCCAAGCCTGGTCGGCCGACAGACTGCTGAATGCGTCCTACGATGTCGGCCGCGAGCTGTTTGCGCAGGTCAACAAGGCCTTCATCGCCGAGCAACCTGGCGTGGCCATCGATCAGTCGCATGCCGGGACGTCGGCGCAGGCGCGTGCCATCGCCGAGGGCCTCGGCGCCGATGTTGTCACCTTCAACCAGGTCCTCGACATCGACTTCCTGGTCTCGAAGGGCCTTATCTCCGCCGACTGGCAAAAGGACTTCCCCGACAACGCCTCGCCTTTCTATTCGCTGCCGTCCTTTTTGGTGCGCGCCGGCAATCCGAAGAACATCAAGGATTGGAACGACCTCGTGCGCGACGACGTCCAGGTGATCTTCCCCAACCCGAAAACATCGGGCAATGCGCGCTACACCTATCTCGCGGCCACCGCCTACGCCAAGGAAGCCTTCAAGGGCGACGACGCCAAAGTGAAGGAATTCGTCACCAAACTGTTCAACAACGTGCCGATCTTCGACAGCGGCGGGCGCGCCGCGACCACCACCTTCGTACAGCGCGAGATCGGCGACGTGCTGATCACCTTCGAGTCGGAAACGCGCGGCGTCCGCAGGGAGTATGGCGATGACAAATTCGAGCAGGTGACGCCCTCGGTCAGCCTGCTGGCGGAGTTTCCGGTGGCGATCGTCGACACGGTCGCCGACGAGCATGGCACGCGTGACCTCGCCAAGACCTATCTCGACTTCCTCTACACGCCGCAGGGCCAGGACATCGCCGCCCGTAATGGCCTGCGGGCTCGAGACGCGGCGGTCGCCGCCAAATACAAGGCCGAATTTCCCGAGGTCCGCCTGCTGACGGTGGAAGATGTCTTCGGCGGCTGGGCCAAGGTCCAGGCCGAGCACTTTGCAGCGGGAGGCCTGCTCGACCAGACTTATGGTAGCCGCTGAAACAAGCAATCTTCGAACTTGATAAGAAAGCCGGCTTTGCCGGCTTTCTTCGTTTCGCGCATCCCGGGCGCACCATCCAAAACGTCACGAAGAATCAACGTGTTTGCGCCTACTGTGCCCTCGGACTGCTTGTTTTCGCGAAACTGCATCGTGCGACCAAAACGTCATGATTTGTACACAAACAACCGCCAGATGCGGGCGGTTGGGGTTTCATGAACTGAATCGGGCATGCTCACTAAAAAAGGCAAATACGGCCTCAAGGCCCTCGTGCATCTGTCCGGCTTGCCGGTCGGCCAGCTCGCATTCGTCAACGACATTGCGGTTGCCAACAACATCCCGAAGAAATTCCTGGATGCCATTCTGGGAGAGTTGCGCAATGCCGGCTTCGTCCAGAGCCGCAAGGGTAAGGAAGGCGGCTATCGCCTCGCCCGTCCCGCCTCCGAGATCAAGATCGGCCATGTCGTGCGTGTCCTCGACGGGCCGCTGGCGCCGATCCCTTGCGCCAGCCGCACCCAATATCAGCGCTGCGAGGATTGCGACGAAGCGACATGCCAGGTCCGGAACATGATGCTGGAGGTGCGCCAGGCGATCGCCGAGGTGCTGGACAATCGCAGCCTCGCCGCGATGCGCGACGCCGACAATGACGATTTTCCAGCCGAACTGACGTCGCAGATCTAGACTAGGGTGTGGTGATTTCCGAGAACGGAACGGAGCGTAACGTTTGGATACGTACCGGAGGCGCAGGAAGCCGCCATTTGCAGGCCGGGGCATCGCCTGACTATCAAAACACCCCAATTAGGCGCCCTAAAGCAGGATCCGCGCCGGCCACCCGCTCATGAATTCGCCTCTAACAGGCTCACGACGTCCCCGACAATGTCGGCGATCGGGCGCGTCGCATCGAGCGTCAATGCGTTCTCGTCGGCTGCCGGCGCTTCGAGCGTGGCGAACTGGCTGCCGACCAGGCTTGCCGGCATGAAATGGCCCTGGCGGGAGCCGACACGCTGCTTTGCGGTCGCGGGATCGATTTCCAGATAGAGGAAAACGATGTCCAGGCAAAAGCCGCGCAGACGCTCGCGGTAGCTGCGCTTCAGCGCCGAACAGGCGGCGACGACGCCTTGCCCATTGCCAATCGATCCCGCAATGCGCCGGCCGATCGCGTCGAGCCAGCCTTCGCGCAATGCATCGGTCAGCGGCTCGCCTCTTGCCATTCGCGCGACGTTTTCCGGCGGATGCAGCCTGTCGCCCTCGACGAAGATGGCGCCCAACGCTGCGGCCAGCACTTCGCCGACGGCCGACTTGCCACAACCGGCGACGCCCATCACCACGACGGCCTGTGCAGACCGAACCGAACCCCTCTGCATTTGTGCTGCCTTTTCGTCCACGATGCGGGTCAGCGGCTGGCCGGCGCGCGGCCGTAAAGCAGGAGCATGGCGACGATAACGACGCCGTAGATGATCTGCCGCCCCGCCTCCGGCATCTGCATGACCGAAAGAATGGATTGCAAAAGCGTGATCAGGATGACGCCGGCGACCGTGCCGAGATAGGAGCCGCGGCCGCCGAGGATCGAGGTGCCGCCGAGCACGACCGCTGCGATCGACGGCAGGAGATAGGCGTCGCCCATCGACTGCGCCGCCTTGGAGGCATAGCCGGCCAGAAGCACGCCGCCGAAGGCCGAGAGCCCGCCGGATACGGCGAAGGCGATCAGCACCACGCGCCGCGTATCGATGCCGGAGAGGTAGGCGGCGCGCTCGCGGTTGCCAATGCCGTAGACCGTGCGGCCAAAGCCGGTGCGGGTCAGCACGAAAACCATCGCGGCACCGATCAGCGCCCAGATGACGACCGCGTTGGGCACGCCCGGAATGGCAAAGCCGGTCGCCAGATAGCGCATCGCCTGGGTTGCCGAATCCTGCGGCGAGAAGCCGCCCGTATAGACCACCATCAACCCTTGCGCGACGGCATTGGTGGCGAGCGTGATGATCATGGAGGGAATGCGCAGATAAGCTACGCCGATGCCGTTGACGACGCCGATCAGCACACCGCAGAAGATGCCGAAGGGGATCGCCAACGCCACGCCAACCGGGCCGTAGGCGGCCGCCGCACAGGCCATCATCGCGCCCGCCGCCACCGACCACGGCACCGACAGGTCGATCTGGCCGAGCAGGATGACCAGCATCATGCCGGTGGCGATGACGCCGAGAAACGAGGCCACCTTGAGCTGCTGCAGCAGATATTCCGGCGACAGGAAGCTGCGCGAATAGAGGCTGCCGACAAACAGCAGCAGCACGATGCAGGCAAAGGCGGTCAGCACCGCGGGATCGGCGCGGCGAATGAATTTCGGCATGCGGCCAGCAATGCCACTTATCGTCGTTTCGCTCACAGGAACCACTCCAGCCGGTTGCGGACCCTGAACAGGGCAAAGGCGCCGAGGCTGACGGCGATCAGCAGGATGACGCCCTGGAACAGCGGCTGCCAGAGCGGATCGAAATCGAAGACGAAGAGCAGGTCGCCGATGGTGCGGAAGGCGAGCGCCCCGAAAATCGCGCCGATGGCGCTGCCCTTGCCGCCGAACAGCGAGACGCCGCCGAGCACCACGGCGGCGATCGAGAACAGCGTATAGGCATTGCCGCTGGCATAGGCGGCCTCGCCCGTATAGGTGAAGAAGGTCAGGAACAGCCCGCCGATCGCGGCCAGCAGGCCGGCCAGCGCATAGGCGGCGAATTTGCCGCGGCGGATCGGCACACCGGACATATAGGCCGCCATCTCCGACGATCCCGCCGCATAGGCCGCGCGGCCGAGCACCGACCGGCTGAACGGCACCCAGACGACGAGCACGACGGCCAGCAGCACCACCAGGCTCGCCGGCACCACGCCGAACAGCCGCCCGGTCATCGCGTCGGCGAGATCCTCGTTGACCGAGCCGCCCGGGAAGGGTCTCAAAAGCAGCGCGATGCCGAAATAAACCGCGCCGGTGGCGATGGTGGTGACGATCGGCTGCAGCCGTCCGTAGATGACGATGGCGCCGTTGATCGCCCCACACAGCAGCCCGGTGCCGAGCACCGCGACGACGCCCAACGCGGTCTCGATGCCGGTGCCGATGACCAGCCATGAGGCCAGGCAGTTGGTCAGCAGGAAGATCATGCCGATGGAAAGGTCGATGCCGGCGGTGATCACCACCAGCGTCTGCGCCATGGCGACGAAGGCAAGCAGCACGCCCTTGTTCGAAGCCGTCTGCACGACATTGGCGGTAAAGCCCGCCGGATGGTTCGAGGTGTAGATCGTAAACATCACGATGAAGATGCCGAACGCCAGCAGCGTTCCGCGTTGTTCGGCAAGCCAGTAGCGCCAATCTTTCACGCGTCGGCTCCTCGGGCTGGCGTCTTCGCCATGTCTCGGGCTGGCGTCTTCGCCATGCCTCGGGCTGGCGTCTTCGCCATGCCTCTGGCAGGCATCTCTTCGCCATGGATGTTGAGCGCGCTGGCGATCAGCGCCCGCTCGGTGATCTCGGCGCCGACCAGCTCGCGCTTGACCGCCCCGTCATAGAGCACCAGCACCCGGTCGCAGCAGCCGATCAGCTCGTCATAGTCGGTGGAGTAAAACAGGATCGCCGCACCTTGGTCGGCGAGCTTGCGCATCAGCTGATACAGTTCCTGCTTGGTGCCGACATCGATACCCCGCGTCGGATCGTTGAGCAGAATGATGCGCGGCTGCCGCATCAGCCATTTGGCGATCACCACCTTCTGCTGGTTGCCGCCGGACAGCGCGCCGACCGGAATGTCGAGGCCTGCCGTCTTGATCGCCAGCAGAGCTACCATGTCGTCGATCAGCCGCTGCTCGGCGGCACGGTCGATGATGCCGGCCCTGGACAGCCGGTCGAGCGCGGCGAAGGAGAGGTTTTCGCGCACCGTCATCGGCAGCATCAGGCCTTCCGTCTTGCGATCTTCCGGGATCAGCGCCATGCCGATCCGGTCACCGCGGGCCTTTGCCGGGCTGGCGATGACCGCCGGCTTGCCATCGATCAATATCTGGCCGCTGAGGCCGCGCAGCACACCAAAAAAGGCGAGCAGCAACTCGCGCTGGCCCTGGCCGTCGAGACCGCCGAGGCCGACGACTTCGCCTGCCCCGACCGTGAGCGAGATATTGTCCAGCCGATCGGTCCAGGACAGTTTTCGCGCCTCCAGCACCGGCGCGGCGGTGGCCGGGGCGCGCATCGGCTTCGGCGGGAAAATATGGCTGTATTCGCGGCCGATCATCAGCTCGACGACCTCATTGTCGCTCTTCGAGCCCGCAGCATAGCTGGCGACATTGCGACCGTTGCGAAACACCGTGCACTGGTCGGCAAGCTCGGCGATCTCGTTCATCCGATGCGAGATGTAGAGCAGCGCCAGCCCTTCCGAGCGCAGCCGCTTCAAGACGCCGAAGATCTTGGCGACGTCGGCCGCGGTCAGCGCCGAGGTCGCCTCGTCGAGGATCAGGATGCGCGGCTTGCGTGCCAGCGCCTTGGCGATCTCGACCATCTGCCTTCTTGAAAGCGGAAGATCCTTGACCAGCGCCAGCGGGTGGATGTCGGCAGCGCCGGCGCGAGCAAGGGCTTCTTCCGCGATGCGGCGCTGCGCCTTGCGGTCAATCATGCCGAAACGCGTGGGGGGATCGGAAATGACGATGTTGTCGGCGACGCTGAGTTCGGGGACGAGCGACAGTTCCTGGAAGATGCAGACGATGCCGGCCTGGTTGGCCGCGGCCGGCGACGCGAAGGTCACTTCGCTTCCGTCCAGCATCATGCGGCCTTCGTCAGGCGCGACAACGCCGGCCATTACCTTGATCAGCGTCGATTTGCCGGCGCCGTTTTCGCCGAGAATGGCGTGAATGCTGCCTGGTGTAACCGAAAGCTCGGCCTTTTCCAGCGCCCGCACACCGCCATAGCGCTTGGATATGCCCTCCATGCGGAAGAGCGGAACCGCACCGTCCATCGGCCCCTCCCAAGGCGCTTGTTCTTCGGGACCGGCGTCGCGGGTAACCCCGCGACACCGAGCAATCAGCCTACTGGTTTTCCTTGCTCTGGCCCATGATTTCCTGCGCGGTGAAGTTGATGCCGCAGGTCGGGAAAGAGTTGCCGACGAAGAAATTGTCGGACTGGTCGGGGAAATAGTCCTCGCCTTCCTTGAAGTTCGGATCCTCGACGATTGCCAGCGGCAGCTTCACCGCTTGAGGGACGACCTGGCCTTCGAGCGCGGCAATTGCCGTCTTGATGGCGACCGCCACCTGGGCGGGACCGGTTCCGGCCGACGAGCATTTCAGCCCTTCTGCGGCAAACTTGGCGCAGAATTTGCGGAAGCCATTTTCCGTTTCGCCGCCGAACGGCACGAACGGATGCTTGGCGTCGATCATCGCCTGGACGATGCCGGTGTCGCCGCCCTGCCCGGTGACGCCGTCGAAGGGACCATTAGTGGCGATCGCGTCGGCCGTAGCCTTTTGCGCCACGCCATCGTCCCATTTGCCGATGACTTCGGTGACCTCCCACTTCTTCCCGGAAGCATCGAAGACCTCGTGGATGCCATTGTGGCGGTCGGTGTCGACCGACGTGCCGGCAACGCCGCGCACCTCGAGGATCTTGCCACCATTGGGAATATGCTTGACCAGCCAGTTAGCCCACAACTCGCCAAGGCCTTTCTGGTCGACATTGACGTTGATGGCGTCCTTGGTGTCGAGAATATTGTCGAAAGCGACCAGCACGACGCCGGCTTCCTTGGCGCGCTTGATGACCGGCCCGAAAGCCGTCGGATTCTGCGCGTTGACGACGATCGCGTCATAACCGGAATCGATGAAGTTGTTGATCGCCGAAATCTGCGCCGGCACGTCTTCACCGGTCGAGACGACCTTGAATTCCTTCAGTTTCGCCGCGACCTCCGGCTGCGCCGCGTAGGCCTTTGCCGTCTGCACCATCTGGATGCGCCAAGTGTTGGCGATGTAGCCATTGGCGAGCGCGACGCGGTACGGGCCTTCCTTTTTGGGGAACTTGAAGAACTGCGTGTCGGCCGCCCACGGCGCGAAGCAGTCCGGCTCGGCGGACGGGCCTTTGACGATTTCGGCTTCGGCGAGCGCCGACGAGTTCAGCATAACGAATGCAGTGGCGGCAACGATGCCACCAACAAGTGACTTGAACATCGATATTCCTCCCAGTTGCAATTTTTGATTGTCTTACGCGTCTCGCGCGTCCGGCCCGGCACCTCCCGCCTTGCCCGTCGCGCTTTACCAGGTGGCCGAATGCCGACCCGATCTCCTCCCTTGCCGCTCGGCAATCATAGTAAAAACTATCATATTATACATAATAAACAACCGTTAGCTGTCGATTATATATAATAAACAAACTAGCTCCTTTGCCGTGAGTTTTTGCCAGAGATAGATGGTAGCGCTACCATGACATTGTGTAAAGCGCCATTTCAGTGCGTCTCAAGGCAGCTCAGCGGGCTGTGCTCTCGCGGCGCTTGAGTTCGAAGCCGAGATCGACGACCGGCTCTTGCGGCCGCTTGCCTGCAATCGCCGCGAGCGCCATAGCGACCGACAGCCGGCCGATCTCGTAGCGAGGCGTCCGGATGCTGGTGATGGATGGAAAAGCCACTTCCATCATGTCGAGGTCGTTGAAGCCTGTGATGCCGATCGTCTTCGGCACGGCGATCGAGGCGCGATGGCACTCGAACAGTACGCCGAGCGCAATGTCGTCGTTGTTGCAGAAAACCCCGTCGAGCGTCGGCACCTTGGCCAGCGCGTCACGAAACAATTCGCGCCCGAGCGTCACGCTGGACGGCACTGGCGTGGTGGTGATCAGCCGCGCGTCGAACAGGCCGGCCGCCTCCATCGCCGCGCGATAGCCGGCCAGCCGACGCTGCGAGCGCGGGTCCATGCGCGCGCCTATGAAGCCGATGCGGCGATAGCCCGTTTCGATCATGTGCTCAGTCGCCGCCTTGCCGCCGTCGAAATGCGAGAAGCCGACCATCATGTCGACCGGATCAGGCCCGGTCTCCATGACCTGCACCACCGGGCAGCCGGCCGTTTCGAGCAGTCTTCGCGAAATTGGCGTCTGGTCGATGCCCGCCACGATCAGCGCCGCCGGGCGCTGCGGGCCGAACACCTGCAGCAGCCGTTCCTCCTCGAGGCCGGAATAATGAGTGTTGCCGAGCTGGATGCGGTAGGAACTGTCGGACAGGCTGTCATAGATGCCGCGCAGCACTTCGGCAAAGACGCTGTTGGTGAGCGACGGCACCAGCACGCCAAAAACCTCGGCGCGCGCCGAAGCCAACGCTCGCGCATTCGGGTCGGGCAGATAGCCGAGCTCATCGACGGCCGCCTGGATCTGGCGGCGCAGATCCTCCGAAACACGCCCCGGCTCGCGCAAGGCGCGGGAAACCGTGATGGCGCCGACGCCGGCCTTACGCGCGACATCGGCGATCGTCGGACGGCCGCCGCCGCGGCGCGAGCGCGGTTTGGTCATAGCCTTGTCCCGAACGCGGCGCCTTCGCCGAAGCGCGGCCGCGAAATGCTGTTCAGCGTCTTTGCCACTGTCGCCATGCCAACCCGACTTGCCGCACCCGTCTGGCGTCGCGCAGCCTTACCCCATTGTCAAGCGAACCGGCCAGGACAGCTACCCGAACTCGGGTAGCGCCACAGTTTGAATTTCGGCTGTGAGCGGGCGTCTTGTGGTCCACCGTGCCTAGGCTTCTACGCCGTGCGTCGTCCGCTGCGCCACCTCATGGCATGGGGCAACGCGAACAAGTAGAGACCGCTGAGCATGAGCAAGCCGAGCGGGATCAGCGGCATGAGGTATACCCAGTAGGCGGGCTCGACACCTACGCCCAAGGTGATGAAGATGGCGGCGACGACCGCTGTAAAAATGATCGACAGCCAGCGGTGGAATTGCCGGATCCACGTGTTCCAGTTCATTTGGGACCTCCTCTGAAGACGAGCCGCACGACCCGCTTGGCGGCTTTTTTGCTACCTCGTTTCGTTGACAGACGTCTTGTTGCCGGCACGCCTATTCTATTCGCGCCAGAACCTGCTCCAGGTTCGCAAAGAACCGCTGCCACCCGTATTGGGCCCCCTGGTAGTACTGCTGCTGATCCGGCCGGAAGCCCAACTGCTCCATGCGCAGATGGGTCCCGGTCCTCGTCGGGGTGAGCGTCCATGTGACGACACTCCTGAGATCCTTGGTGTCCCAGCTATAGGACAGCGTCTTGTAGGGCTCGACTGCCTGGACCTGGCAGTCGACCGCCCCCCAGTCCGCGCTAAGATTGAAACGGTGACCCTCGTCTGGCTTGAAATCGTTCTTCATCAGCCACTCCTCGATCAGGTGCGATTGGGTGAGCGCGCGCCAGATCTTTTCCGGGGGAAAAGCGACCTCCCGTTCGACAACGACGGAGCGCGTTTCGGTCGCAGTATTGGTCATTGGTCCATCCTTTTGAGCAGATCTTCGAGGTCATTGAACCGGCTTTGCCAAAACCCGGTCATTTGGTTTGTCCAGTCGGTCAGCGGCGCCAAGGCGCCGAGCTCCGCGCTATAGTACGTGTTGCGGCCTTCGTGGCGGTCACGCACCAACCCGGCCTGCTTCAGCACCCCAAGATGCTTTGACACGGCCGGCTGCGAGACCCCGGCCCGAGCCGTCAGGGCCGCGACCGTCTGGTCGCCGTCGCGGCACAGCCGCTCGAAGATGGCCCGTCGCGTCGGATCGGCAAGCGTTCTGAAAAGGATTTCGTGGGGCTGCGGCATCGCAATCGATAACTCACTGGCTATTGATTAATCAATAACCATGGAGATATGTGTAGGTCAAGCAGAAACGTGGACCTGGCGATTGCGGACTATCGGCGCTTGATCGCCGAACTTCCGCTCGGGATCGTGAGCCGGATTCAAACTGAGACACGCCCGAACTCTCGGAACTCAGGATCGAACTAGCGATCAGCGTGAGTTCGGCTTGACAGGTGACGGCAGCTATGTTAGGAATTTATTCATAGTGCTGATTCGCGCCAGTAACCCGTCCTTGAGGCGGTTTTTGTGCCGTGATAATGCCGTCGACAGGCGCTTTAGTTGATCGGTAGCGACGAACGGGCCTAGGTGCTCCGATTCAGGCAATCGCCGCGGCGCTGCGCCGTGCCTTCCACAGCAGCATCACCATGGCTGCTACGTTCAGCAGGTTCCAGGCGATGCCGTTGAGGAACGCTGCGGCGTAGGAGCCGGTCAGATCGTAGATCCAGCCCGACATCCAGCCGCCGATTGCCATGCCGAAGATCGTTGCCATGATGACGATGCCGACGCGTTGGCCGGCCTCTTTGGCGGGCATGTATTCGCGCACGATGATGGCATAGCAAGGCACGATGCCGCCCTGCGACAGGCCGAAGACCAGCGAGACGACGTAAAGCGACGCGAGCCCGTCGAAGGGGATGTAAAACAACAGCGACAGGGCTTGCAGCACCGAGCCGATCAGCAGGGTTTTCACGCCGCCGATGCGATCGGCTAGGAAGCCGGACGCCAGCCGGCTGACGACGCCCGCCGCCATCATGATCGACAGCATGTCGGCGCCTCGCGCCACGCCGTAGCCGAGATCCATGCAATAGGCGACGATATGGACTTGCGGCATCGACATCGCCACGCAGCAGCCAAGGCCGGCGACGACGAGCAGCACCTGCAGCGCTGCCGGTGACAGCGAGATCGGCTGGACCGGCCGGCTGCCGGGTGAACCGGGAGCGGCGGCATGTGGTGCACCGCGCCTGAGCAGCAGGATCAGCGGCAGCATGGTGGCGAGGCAGACGACGCCGATCGCGGCATAGGTGAAGCGCCAGCCCTCGCTCTGCATGACGTAAGGCATCGCCAACGGCCAGATCACCCCGGCGATATAGCTGCCGGCGGCGGCAGCCGTCACCGCGACGCCGCGGCGGCGGTTGAACCAGTGCGAGATGTCGGCGATCAGCGGCCCGAAAATAGCCGACGTGCCGACGCCGATCAAAAGCCCCTGGACAAGGGTGAACTGAAGGATCGAAGTGGTCAGCGACGCCAGCAGGAACCCGGCGCCGAGCGTCACCGAGGCAATGAGCGCCGGGATCCAGTAGCCGATGCGGTCGATGGCGCGGCCGACCAGCACATTGCCGACGGCGAAGCCGATCATGGTCGCGGTATAGGGCGTCGAAGCGGCGGCGCGATCGACGCCGAATTCGGCCTGCACGGCGGGCAGCACCACGACCACCGCCCACATGCCGACACCGCCGATCGTCGCCAGCAGCATCGAGATGCCGAGCCGCATCCAGGCATAGGCGCTGTCGATGCCGCGGCTGCTTGCCTGGCTGGAGACGGTTGTGGTCAAGGCGTTTCCTGTCCGCTCTGCAAATCGACCGGTTCGACACCATTATCGGTGCATCGGCCGCGCCGTGCAGCGCCACGACAGGCAAATCCGTGGCTCCAGGGATTAAGCTGCGGTGGAACAGTGGCCGCCGTCCCGGAGTTTTCCATCAACTCACCAATGGAAGGAGTTTGTCATGACCGCGAAAAGGAAATGGTCGGCCGAGGTGACCGAGCACAGCGATGCGCTGGACCTCGAGGAGCGTATATTCGAATCCCACGATCCCAAGAAGATCGCGGCGTCGCTGAAGCGATCGGCCGAGCACAGCGACCGGCGCAAGGCCGAGCCGTTCCAGTCCGCCATGTCGATGCTGAATTTCTACATCAACCGTGCCGGCAAGAACCTGCCGGCCAAGCAGAAGAAAGTGCTGGAGGACGCCAAGGACGAACTGCGGGCAGCATTTGGGCGCCCGAGAGAGGATTAGAGATCGGCCTACCTCGACTTGATGACGCTGTCTGTATTGGCCAGGAGCTTGCGCACCGCGTTGCGTGCCGCATCCGGCCGCTGCAGGCGGATGTTCTTTTCGATCGCTTCGTGCAGCTTCTGCGCATGCTGCAAATCGTCGACTTCCCGCGTCGTATAGGCGAACAGATGATCGAACGCCGATTCGATCAAGACGCCGAGCGGCACCAGAAGGTCGTTGCCGGAGGCGCGCAGGATGGCCAGATGAAAACGCGTATCGGCACGTGTGCGCTCCTGCAGCGTCGTCGCTTCGCCCATCTCCCGGCAGGCCTGGCTGATCTCGGCCATCTGCTCGTCTGTGCGGCGCATCGCGGCAAAGGCGGTCGCTTCCGGCTCGATGATGTGGCGGAACTCCTGCACGGTCTTCAGGAACACCTCGCGGTCGGGCGATGTCGCGTACCAGGCCAGCACGTCGCGATCGAGCAGGTTCCAGCGCTCCTTCGGCTCAACCCAGCTGCCGATCTTGGGGCGTGAGGCCAGCAGGCTCTTGGCCATCAGCATCTTGATCGCTTCGCGTACCGCCGAGCGGCTGACGTCGAAGGTCTCCGACCATTTGGCTTCGTTGGGCAGGATAGTTCCCGGCGGATAGTCGCCGCGCACGATCCTGAGACCGATTTCGTTGGCCAGCGACGCATGCACGCTCGACCCAGGCATACGCGCCGCATCGGCCCGGCGCACGACAGCCGGGCGCTCGGCGGACGCCGCCTTGGCCGGTGTTTTTCCCTTATTCGGCTTCCCGTCCCGCATGCCTTCACAAAGTCCGGATTCCGAAGGCTGTCAAGCACGGGAAAGCCTCGGGCTGCAAAGCCTGCTTCTGTGCACAGATCAGCCCGGGTGCATCGACCCCGTCATGCCGTCTTGACGTATTTCCGCCAGCTGTGTTCCGGACGGAACCCGAGCACATCCCGCGCCTTGCGGTTCGAAAGCAGCGTCTCGTACTCGCCGAGCTCAACCTTAACCGGCACGTCGGGATAAAACCGCCTCAAGAGTTCGGCCGTCGGCAGATCGGACGAGGTGTCGTCATTGGCGGCGTTGAACACCTGATAGCCGAGCCCGTCCTTCTCGACGGCGCGCAGCGTGATCTGGCCGAGGTCGCGCGCATCGATATAGCTCCAGGCGATCCGTTTTCGGAAACCCGGATCGGCGAACCACTTCGGGAACAGCGAATATTCATGCGGCTCGATGACGTTACCGATGCGCAAAGCGTAGATGTCGGTGCCGCTGCGCAGCGCGAAGGCGCGCGCCGTCTTCTCGTTGACGATCTTGGACAGCGCGTAGCTGTCCATCGGATCGACATCGTACTCCTCGTCGAGCGGGAAATGCGTCGGGTCGCGCGGCTCGTTAGCGAAGACCAGCCCATAGGTCGTCTCGCTGGAAGCGATCACCACCTTACGGATGCCGAGCTTCACCGCAGCCTCAATGACATTGTAGGTGCCGAGCGCGTTGATACGGAACACCTCGTTATCGGGCGTGATCATGATGCGCGGGATGGCCGCGAAGTGCACCACGGCATCGACCGGCTGGGCGCGCAGCGACGGGTCGAATTCATGCAGGCCCATATAGCTCGACAGTGCATTGAACACCTGCCCGCTGTCGGTGATATCGGTGATCAGTGTGCGCACCTTGGGGTTGTCGAGCGGCTTGGTGTCGATGTTGAGCACCTGGCATCCCTGCTCGACCAGATACTGCACGACATGACGCCCGGCCTTGCCGCTGCCGCCGGTGAACATGATCCGCTTCGTCATTTTGCTCTCCACATTCCCCAAGATTCATGTGTATTGTCAGACAATATCGAACTCCGCAATCGCCTGCCACCGCCTGCGGCGAAAACCCGCTGCAACAATTCGCCTGCCAAAGTGCAGCGCCGTCATCGAGACCGCAACACAGGATTACACGCCATGAACACCACCGCCGCGAGCGAAAAGATCGGCTTCATCGGGCTTGGCTTGATGGGACACGGGATCGCGAAGAACATCGTCGACAGGGGCTATTCCCTGACGTTTCTTGGCCGCAAGAACCGCGCTCCGGCGCAAGACCTGCTCGGCCGGGGTGCGGAGGAAGCCGCGACCTCGCGCGACGTGGCACTGGCATCTGATATCGTCTTCATCTGCGTCACCGGCTCGCGCGAGGTCGAAGCCATCATCCGCGGGCCCGGCGGCCTCAAGGAAGGCCTGAAGAAGGGTTCGGTGGTTGTCGATTGCTCGACCTCGGATCCGACCTCGACGTTAACGCTTGGCGCCGAGCTCAAGGCGCTCGGCGTCGACTATGTCGATGCCCCGCTTAGCCGCACGCCGAAGGAGGCGTGGGAAGGCACGCTCGACGCCATGGTCGGCGCATCCGACGCGGTCTTTGCCCGGCTGAAGCCGGTGCTCGACACCTGGGCCGGACGCATCGTCCACATCGGCGACACCGGCGACGGCCACCGCATGAAGCTGCTCAACAATTTCATCTCGCTGGGCTACGCGGCGATCTATTCGGAGGCGCTGGCGCTGGCGCAGAAGGTCGGCATCTCGCCGCCGCGCTTCGACAGCGTCATCCGCAACGGCCGCATGGATTGCGGCTTCTACCAGACCTTCATGCGCTGGACGCTGGAAGGCGACCGCGATGCGCATAAATTCACCATCGCCAACGCCTTCAAGGACCTCACCTATCTCGAATCGATGGCGGGTGCTGCCGGCATCGCCAACCCGCTCGGCAATGCCACCAAGAACGCCTTCGCCGGCGCATTCGCCGCCGGGCCCGCCGATCAATATGTGCCGATGCTGGCGACGCATATCGGCAAGGTCAACGGCGTCGACCTGACGCCGACGAAGGAGGGGGAGAAACAGACGATCTGAGGCGATAAGCGGCAGGCGCTGTCGGCGAAGCTGCCGATCTCTCCCCAAGTGGGGGAGATGTCCGGCAGGACAGAGCGACTGTCTTGGAAGTCAAGCTGTTTGCCATGGTTTTTGGTCCCTGACGATTGCATTGAGGATAGTAAGAAGCTTGCGCATTGTGGCGAACTCTTGCCGCGCCATTTTCCGGACTGCCTTCGTCCATGGTGCGAGGCCGGCGAGCGAGGCGATCTGGCGGCGGTCGAGGCTGCCCAATTCCGGCATTTCGGCGATCAGGCTGCGGGCAACGACAGGACCGACGCCCGGTACGGAGGAAAGCAGCTTTTCGTTGACCCGCCAGACTGGGGACTTGCGGATATGATCGTCAATGTCGCCATCGAGGCTTGCCAATTCACGCCTGAGCGCGACGAGCAGCCGCTGGATGCTCTTTTGCGCCTGTTTTGCCATGCTGGTCCTTCCGCGACCGCCTGGTCAAGGCCGGCAAGCCGAAGATCGTCGCCGTCGTCGAGCTTCATCGGCGGTGGCAGGAGCCACGTACGCGCCGCCCTCTTCATGGCCGCTCTCGTCGCCATCAGGCACAACCCCGTGCTCAAGGCCGCGCCAGATCGTGCGGATGATCGTGGCCGAGGAAAACCGTGCCAGCAACATCTCCCCCGCAAGGGGGGAGATTGGATGTCACTTCGGCTTTCGCCAATCGCCAACGTAAGGCAGGGGCAGGCAGCGCCAGCCTTGATGCATGAAATCACCGCCGCGACCGCCCGATAACCTCGTCAGTGTTGGCGAGCAGTCTGTGCACCGCGGTACGGGCGGCAGCCGGCCGCTGGAGCCGAATGTTCCTCTCGATGGCCTCATGCAGCGCCTGCGCTCGAGGCTGATCGCTGGTCTCGCGGGTGACGAAGACGAACAGATGGTCGAGCGCGGATTCGATCAGCACGCCGAGCGGAACCAGGAGGTCGTTGCCCGAGGCTCGCAGGATGGCGAGATGGAAACGCGTATCGGCGCGGGTGCGCTCGGGCAGCGTCGCCGCCTCCCCCATTTCCCGACAGGCCTGGCTGATCTCGGCCATCTGCTCGTCGCTACGCCGGATCGCGGCAAAGGCGCTGGCTTCCGGCTCGATGATGTGGCGGAATTCCTGAACGGTGCGCAGGAACATCTCGCGATCGGGCGCCGTCGCATACCAGGCAAGCACGTCGCGATCGAGCAGGTTCCAGCGCTCTTTTGGTTCGACCCAGCTGCCGATCTTGGGGCGTGAGGCCAGCAGGCTCTTGGCCATCAGCATTTTTATCGCTTCGCGCACCGCCGAGCGGCTGACGTCGAAAGTCTCGGACCATTTGGCCTCGTTGGGAAGGATGGTTCCCGGCGGATAGTCGCCGCGCACGATCCTGAGGCCGATCTCGTTGGCCAGCGACGCATGCACGCTCGATCCGGGGATCAGGGCCGCGTCGGTCCGGCGGGCGCCGGCCGGGCGGGCGACCGGCGGCTTGACCTTGGCCCGTGCCTTGACCTTGGCCCGTGCCTTGACCGTGGCCCCTGCCTTGACCGTAGTAAGTCGCTTTTTCGATCTTGCGTCCGACATCCATGTTCCCCGGCACAGGCTGAACTCAAGGCGCGGCAAAGCAGGAGCGGTTCGCCCCAGCAATCTCACCTCGCAGGTTTTCGTGAACCGGTGTGACGGGGCGCCCGGCGAGCGGACGCCCCGAAAATGCGAACCTACTTCTGGATGCAGGTGTCGGCCGTATCCTTGGTGCACTCGTCGAGACCGGTGAAGACCGGATCGGCGACGGGCTTGCCTTCGATCAGGTCGATCATCACCGAGGGCGCCTTGTAGCCCATCTCGAACGGCCGCTGGCCGACCAGCGCGGTCACCAGACCCTCCTTGGCGATCGCCACTTCCTCACCGATCGTATCGGCAGCGCCGATAACGAACTCGTTCTTGGCGATCTTGTCGGCCATCGGCTTGAACAGGTCGCGATACGGCTGCGGCGCGCCGAACAGCGGCCAGCCGCCCATGATTCCGAAAGCGTCGAGATCGGGATTGGCGGCGAGGATATCGGTCATCGCCTGCACGCCCTTGGCGCCGTCGTCATTGGTGAACACCGGGCAGCCGGCGACCTCGGTCCAGCCGCCCTCGCCGGCGAGCGCCGGCAGATCCTTCTGGCCTGTAAGCGCGTCGCGCATGCCCTGAGCGCGGCGCAGGATGTTGTCGGCCGCCGGATTGCCTTGGATGGTGCAGATCTTGCCACCCTCCGGCTTGGCCTTCTTGATATACTCGCCGATCTTGTAGCCCATCAGGTAGTTGTCGGTGCCAAGATAGGTCTTGCGCAGCGCCGCATCTTCCTTGCTGAGGTCGGCGTCGAGGGTCATGATCGGGATCGACGGATTGGCGCTTTTGATCGTCTGCGCGATCAGCGGCGCGTTGGACGGCGAAATGGCCATCGCCACCGTGTCCGGCTTGCTCAGCATGTCCTGAACGATCTGGGCTTCGCCGGCCTCGTCCGAGGTCGACGCCGGACCGGTGTAGAAGCATTCATATTCCGAGTTGGCGTTTTCCGAGTTCCATTTCTGGCAACCCTGGTTGATGGCCTCGAAGAACGGATTGTCGAGCCCCTTCACCACAATGACGAGCTGTTTCTTGGCCATAGCCGGCCCGGCGCCCAACGCCAGCATGGCGACGGCAGCGAGCAATAGTGATTTCCTCATTTCAGTCCTCCCTTGAAACAGACGGACACGGCGTGCCCGCCACACAGACCAGCCCGGAAGCGCGATGACAGAGGTTCGTTTCGCGAGCGCTCGTGTCGCCAAGCCGGGCCGATAAGTATTTCCAGATGCGATCGCAGACCAGCGCGATATGGACGCTGCCAGATCCTCAACCGATAAACCTCCGCCGATTCCGCCCAGCGCACCGGGACAGGAGATCGGCATAATCTCCTCCGACGCCTAGCTAATATCGGCTTGCGACCGACGTCAATTGCTATTTGTCCTACAAAACGGATTTTTCGAAAGAAGCCGCTGTTGACGGCAAGGGGGCATGTGCGTAAATGGGCGAAAGCGCTGTTCCCGGGAGGGGCTGGGAAGAGCGAGGGCCGCGGCAGAACCGCAGGCCGGAGCACGGGGAGGAAGCAGTCTGGTGTCGGTTCTCGAACTCGCCAACATCTCGAAACATTTCGGCGCCATCCAGGCGGTCAACGACGTTTCGCTGTCGATCGAGGCCGGACAGGTGGTCGGCCTGATGGGCGACAACGGCGCCGGCAAGTCGACGCTGGTCAAGATGATCGCCGGCAATTTCCGCCCGAGCCACGGCACGATGCAGATGGATGGCAAAGAGCTGATCCTGCACAAGCCGGTGGAGGCACGCCAGCACGGCATCGAGATCGTCCATCAGGATCTGGCGCTGTGCAACAATCTGACGGCCGCCGCCAATGTCTATCTCGGCCGCGAGCTGCGCCGCGGCGTCGGGCCGTTTCGCATCCTCGACTACGCCGCCATGTACAAGCGCGCCGGCCAGATTTTTGCCGTGCTGAAATCCGAAACCCGCCCGCGCGACTTGGTCAAGCAGATGTCGGGTGGCCAGCGGCAAGCGGTGGCGATTGCCCGCACCATGCTTTCGCAAGCCAAGATCGTGCTGATGGACGAGCCGACGGCGGCGATCTCGGTCCGGCAGGTCGCCGAGGTGCTGAATCTGATCCGTCATTTGCGCGACCAGGGCATTGCGGTCGTGCTGATCAGTCACCGCATGCCTGATGTCTTTGACGTTGCAGACCGCGTCATCGTCATGCGGCGCGGCCGCAAGGTTGCCGACAAGACGATCGCGTCGAGTTCGCCCGAGGAAGTCACAGGGCTTATCACCGGCGCCATCGAACAGGTTTGATGTCAGCGGTTCACCACGCAAGCAGATAAAGGTCGACGATGGCAGTAACTCTTGACCAGACGATCGCGCAGAAACAGCACACTTTGCTGACCAGGGTGTTTGCCAGCCAGACTTTCTGGGTGGTGATCGCGGTCATCCTCGCCTGCCTGTTCCTGTCCGTCGCCACGGATTCCTTCGCCACGACGAAGAACCTCTACAACATCACCCGCAACGTCACCTTCGTCGCCATCGTCGCGCTCGGCATGACTTTCGTCATCATCACCGGCGGCATCGACCTTTCGGTCGGTTCGGTGCTTTGCCTGTGTTCGATGGTGCTGGCGGTGACCATGCATGCCGGCTACGGCATCGAGATCGGCATTGCCGCCGCGATCGCGACAGCGCTGATCATCGGCGCCTTCAACGGCATCTTGATCGCCTATCTCGGTTTTCCGCCGTTCGTGGTGACGCTCGGCATGCTGTCGATCGCGCGCAGCCTTGCCATGGTCGCCTCCAACAACACCGTCGTCTTCCAGTTCGGGCCGGATCACGACAAGCTTCTGGCGCTGGGCGGCGGCGCCTTTGTGTTCGGCATCGCCAATCCGGTGCTCTACACGATCGTGCTGGCGCTGATCACCGGCTTCGTCCTGCGCTGGACGAAATTCGGCCGGCACATCTTCGCCATCGGCGGCAACGAGCATGCGGCGACGCTGACCGGCGTTCCGGTGCGCCAGATCAAGGTCGCGGTCTACATGATCTCGGCGCTGGCGGCGGGCATTGCCGGCATTATCCAGACCGGCTGGTTGGGCGCCGTCACCACCAACCTCGGCAACGGCATGGAGCTTCAGGTCATCGCCGCGACCGTCATCGGTGGCGCCAACCTGGCCGGCGGCATGGGCACGGCCTTTGGCGCCGTCGTCGGCGCGGCGCTGATTGAAGTGATCCGCAACAGCCTCGGCCTGCTCGGCATCAACGCCTTCTGGCAAGGCGTGTTCATCGGCAGCGCCATTCTGCTGGCCGTTCTGTTCGACAGGCTCCGCAATTTCAGGCGCAACGAATAGGCCGCTGGTCACGAGCGCTATTCGTTTCCCTTGCTATCGCTCAGTCTGAAAATCGGCCGCTACGGCCCATGACGGGCCCCAGGCGTGCGCATGTGCCTTGACGCAGGCCCGGACTGAGCCGCACTATCCCCATTGCAGGCGAAGGGAGGCCAGTCGCCTGCGGGAGGATATACCCATGACGGAAGCGATCAGGCTCTACTGGGGCCGGTTCGGACATGTTTCTGTCCTGAACGTCGCCAGCGACTTCGTCACCCATGCCCATGTCGAGGCGCATATCATCATCTGGCTGGAAGGCACGGCCGGCGAGATGACCATCGGCCGCGAGACGGTGCGCCTTGGACCCGGCACCGCCGCCGGCATCAATTCCTTCCAGCCGCACAGCCACGCCTTGTCCCGCGACGGTCAGCCCGGCCTGTTCCTCGCCTTCTACATCGATCCGGACTGGGCGCGCCGGCGTCGCGACCTGCCGTCGTCCGCGCCGCTATTTTCAGCACCGGCGATCACGCTGGAGCCGTGGCTGCACAAGGCGGCAGCCAACCTTCTCGACCATCTCAGCGACAATGAGAGCATCGACGACATCGCCAATTACGAGATCGAGCGCTTCATCGACAGCGTGCTCGACGCCGCCGACGCCTCGGCGCCGCAAGTGGCACGCGCCCGCGTCCACACCATGCAGGATTTCCGTGTTCGCAAGGCGATCCAGCTGATGAAGGCCAATGTTTGCGAGCGCATCTGCTTCGACGATGTGGCGCGCAGCGTCGGCCTGTCGCGGCCGCATTTCTTCGCGCTGTTCAAGGAACAGACCAATCTGACGCCCAACGTCTACTGGAACACGTTGCGCATGGAGGAAGCAGTGCGGCAGTTGCAGTGGTCGCAGGAGCCGCTGATCTCGGTCGCCTGCAATCTCGGCTTCACCACGCAGGGCAATTTCTCACGCTTCTTCCGCGACCATGTCGGCGTTCCGCCGACACTCTATCGCGAGGCGGCGCGGGCGATTTCCTGAACCATTTTCAGACTGCCCGTTTTTCAGACTATTTGATAGGCGTTCAAGACGCATTGATAAGCGCCGCCGGGCTCGCCGCCCTACCCTCGCGACACAGATATTTGCAAGGGAACGATCATATGGCGAAAGTCACCATCTCCAGCGTCATCGACGCGCCGGTCGAAAAGGTCTGGGCGCGCATACGCGACTTCAACGGTCTGCCGAGCTGGCATCCGCGAATGGTCGAAAGCCATATCGAGGAAGGAAAGGACGCCGGCATGATCGGCTGCGTGCGCAACTTTCAGCTCGCCAGCGGCGCCCGCATCCGCGAAAAGCTGCTTGACTTCTCCGACGACAATTTCCTCGTCAGCTACTCCATCCTGGAGACGCCGCAGCCGCTCACCAATCACAAGGCGACGCTGAAATTGCGGAGGGTGACCGATGGCGACCGCACCTATGCCGAATGGACCGCCAGCTTCGACGCTGCTCCCGAGGAAGCCGACAAATTGGCCGAAGGCATGGGCGGCAACGTCTTCCAGGGCGGTTTCAACGCTTTGAAAAGTCATTTCGCCGGCCAAAGTTGAGCAAAAGGAGCCTTCCATGGCGCTCGCCCTGCAGACTTTCTCGACGGTCAAGGACGCGAATGCGGCGCTGAAAGCCGCCGGCACCCGCTATCTCGGAGGCGGCACGCTGGTCGTGCGCGCCGCCAATGAAGGCGATGTCTCGGTCTCCAGCCTCGTCAGGTCGACCGACCCTGCGCTGTCGGCGATCACCGTTTCCGGCGGCAAGGTCCGCATCGGCGCTTCGGTGACCATGGCGGCGATCGCCCGCCATCCGGACCTCGCGCCGCTTGCCCACGCGGCGCGCGCCGTCGGCGGCCCGGCGATCCGCAACATGGCGACCATCGGCGGCAATCTCTTCGCCCCGGCGCCCTATGGCGATTTCACAGTGGCGCTGCTGGCACTGGATGCAACTGTCAGCACCGATGGCGGCGAGTTGCCGATCGAAACCTTCCTGGCAAAACGCGAAAGCAATCACGCCATCGTCACCGCGGTCGGCTTCAGCTTGCCAGTGGACGGCGGCTTTCGCTTCCTGAAAGTGTCGAGGGTCAAGCCGAAGGGCGTCTCGGTGCTGAGCATCGCCATCGTGCTGAAGCAGGAGCGTGACGGGACCGTTTCTTCAGCGCGGATCGCGCTTGGCTGCATGGCCGACCGTCCGATGCGTGCGACGGCGGCGGAGAAGGCGCTGCTCGGCAGGAAGCTCACCAGCGACGGCATCGCCCCGGCGCTGGCTGTCGCGAGCGACGGCACCTCGCCCATCACCGATCCGATCGCCAGTGCCTGGTATCGCAATGAAGTCCTGCCGGTCCATCTGGGCCGGCTGCTGCTCGGCTGAAATATCCAGGGGGAGCGCGCTTGCCCACGAGCAGGCGCGCAAGGAGGAAACATGACAAAGGTCCCGGTTCAGTTCATGCTCAACGGCGCGGAAAAGGCCGAATTTATCGACAGCGGCACGACGCTGCTTCATGCGCTGCGCGACAAGGTCGGCGACACCTCGCCAAAGGGCGGCTGCCACCAAGGCACATGCGGCGCCTGCTCGGTCATCATCGATGGCGAGCTCCGGCTTTCCTGCCTGACGCTGGCCGAGACCTGCAACGGCGCGGCCATCACCACGACATCAGGGCTTTCGGAAGGCGGTGTGCTGCATCCGGTACAGCGCGCCTTCCTCCACGCTTTCGCCACCCAATGCGGCTTTTGCACGCCGGGCATGATCATGGCCGCCAAGGTGCTGCTCGACCACACGCCGAACCCCAGCCGTGACGAGGTGGTCGAGGCGCTGTCGGGCAATATCTGCCGCTGCACCGGCTACGAGCCGATCATCCAGGCGGTGCTGACCGCCGCACGGTCCAATTCGCAGAACGCGGCTTGAGGGGAGCAAAGATGGAACTCCGCAAGAATTATTTCGCCGATCAGCGCAAGGACGACCTGCACGAAATCGGCCAGCCGCGGCCGCGCTCCGATTCACCCGGTCATGTCACCGGCAAGACCGCCTATTTCGCCGACCGCAATTTTCCCGGCATGCTGCACCTGAAGATGGTGCGCAGCCCGCATCATCACGCCCGCATCCGCAGCATCGACATATCAGAGGCCGAGAAGCATCCGGGCGTCGTCAAGCTGCTGACCGCCAAGGACGTACCGCACAATGTCTACACCATCCTGATCCTGATCCAGATCGGGCCGGAGGACGAAACGGTGCTGGCCGACGGCAAGGTGCGCTGGAAGGGTGAGGCGGTGGTGGCGGTGCTGGCCGAGACCGAGCGTGCCGCGCAGGAAGCGGCGGCCAAGGTCAAGGTCGATTATGAGGTGCTGCCGGCTGTCTTCGACATGGAGGAAGCGCTGAAGCCCGGCGCGCCGATAGTGAACGAATATCACGGCCGGAACTATTACCTCTATGACAGCGGCGAATGCCGCAAGGTGCGCTTCGGCGATGTCGAGACCGGCTTCGCCGGGGCCGATCACGTGCTCGAACAGACCTACCAATCCTCGCCGATCGAACACGCACCGACCGAGACGACCGGCTGTATCGTTGCGCCGGAGGGCAATGACCGCTTCACCTGCTACACCAACACGCAGGCGATGTTCTTCACCCTCGACAACGCCTCGATCATCCTGCAGATGCCGGGCAACAAGCTGCATTTCGTGGGCGGCACCGTCGGCGGCGGTTTTGGCGGCAAGGTCGACGTCATCGTCGAGCCGATTGCCATCCTCGGCGCCAAGCTGACCGGGCGTCCGGTCTCCTTCATTTACAGTCGCGAGGAGGAGATGCAGATCTCCTCGCCGCGCGCCGCGGAAAAGGTCGTCATCAAGGACGGCGTCATGAAGGACGGCCGTATCGTCGCCCGCAAAGTCACCGGGTACACCGATGCCGGCGCCTATTCGCGCCATTCGCCCTATGGCGCGCAGAAGGGCGCCGGCCACTATCCCGGTCCCTACACGATCCCGAACGTCTGGATCGACACCTACTGTGTCTACACCAACCGCACGCCCTCCTCCGCCATGCGCGGCTTCGGCGTCACCATCGGCGATTTCGCGCTGGAGGTGCAGATGGACAAGCTCGCCCGGCTGATCGGCATGGACCCGCTCGAATTCCGCTTCATCAACGCCTATCGCGACGGCGACATGAAGGCGCATCGCCAGCCGACCGAGGGCGCTGCGCTGATCGAATGCATGCAGGAAGCCTCGCGCGCCGCCAACTGGCCGGTGGCGGAGAAGTTCATGGCGATGTCGTCCTACGCGAAGGGAGCTTGAGATGGCGATCAGGCGCGGACGCGGCGTCGCCGCAATCAACTATCCGACCGGCATGAACCTCGGCGGCGACCCGACCCAGGCGTTGGTGCATTCGACACCGACCGGCAATTTCATGGTGACGCTGTCGAGCGTCGACCTCGGCCAGGGCATGAAGCAGATCATGGCGCAGATCTGCGCCGAGACGATGGGCGTGCCGACCGACCGCGTCGTCGTCGACACCGCCGACACCGATACCGGCCCGCACTGCATGGGCACCTTCGCCTCGCGCGGCACCCACCGCGCCGGCAACGCCGTCATCCAGGCGGCCAGGGAAGCCCGCCAGGTGATGTTGGAAGTGGCGGCCGAGGAGCTGGAAGTAAATGCGTCGGACCTCGAGACCGACGGCCAGGGCAACATTCTGGTCAAGGGCGCGCCGCAGAAATCAATCTCGATCTTCGATGTCGCGCTGTCGGCGCATTTCAAGCGCGGCCGCTCGATTTCCGGCCGCGGCATGTTTTTGATCCCGCGCTCATATCCGGAGAAGGAAACCGGCGCGATGAAGCCGTCGACCTGCTACGCACATGCCTGCACTGTGGCCGAGGTCGAGGTCGACGACGAAACCGGCGAGGTCACCGTGCTGACGATCAAGAACGTCTTCGAGATCGGCCGCGCGCTGAACCCGAAAATGGTCGAACAGCAGCTCGTCGGCGGCTCGTGGATGGGCATCAGCCACGCGCTCTACGAGACGACCGAACCCTACTACCCCAACCGCGACCATGGCGGCACCGACTTCAACCAGTATCTGATGCCGGGTCCTGGCGATCTCGCGCAAACCGAGATTATCGTGCTGGAACGGCCCTCGGCCGACGGCCCGTACGGCGCCAAGGGGCCGGGCGAAATGTGCGCCAACCCGCAAATCCCTGCGGTCGCCAATGCCGTGTTCGACGCGGTCGGTGTACGCATCGACACGCTGCCGATCACGCCGGAACGCATCCTGCGGGCGCTGAAGGCGCAAGCATCGAACTGAGTGCTGGAAATGCCCAAGAGAAGCGCCGAGACTGTCGCGATCTCGCCGGAGGCAGTGGCGTCGCGCCTCGCCGCCTCGCGGTATCTGGCCGATGAGAGCCTGGCCACAGCCATCTTCCTGGCGATAAGGCTGGGCAAGCCGCTGCTGCTCGAAGGCGCGCCGGGCGTTGGCAAGACGGAGGCCGCGAAGGCGATAGCCGAAGTGCTTGGGCGCGATCTGGTGCGGTTGCAATGCTACGAGGGAATCGACGCAGCACACGCGCTCTACGAATGGAACTACCAGCGCCAGCTGCTCGCCATCCGCCATGCCGGCGAGCATGAGGTCGACATCTACGACGACCGTTTCCTGATCGCGCGGCCGCTGCTGCAGGTGCTGAAGGCCCCGGAAAAGCGCGTGCTGCTGGTCGACGAGATCGACCGTTCCGATCATGAGTTCGAAGCGCTGCTGCTGGAGTTTCTTTCCGATTTCCAGATCAGCATTCCTGAGAGAGGCACCATCCGCGCGACGGCGCAGCCGATCGTCATCCTGACCTCGAACCGCACCCGCGAACTGGCGGAAGCGCTGCGGCGGCGCTGCGTCTACCACTGGATCACCTATCCCAACGCCGAGCGCGAGGCCGCCATCATCATGCTGCGCGCCGGCGACGTCGCCGAGGCAACCGCACGCGCCGTGGCTTCTGCAGTGCGCGACATCCGCGCCCGCCCGTTGGCGAAGCCACCGGGCATTGCCGAAGCGGTCGAATGGGCCAACGCCGCGACGATCCTCGAAAAGGGCGGTAGCCCTTGGCCGGAAGCGTTCCGCCGCGCCATCGGCGTGCTGATCAAGGACGAGGAAGACCTGTCCTACATCGCGCCCGAGCTCGGCCGGATCGTTGAGGAGGCGCTGGCGTGAGCGCCGCGGCCCTGCCCCGCGCGGCGGCACCCTTGCTCGGCTTTGGCCGGCTGCTGCGCCGCTATCGCTTTCTAGTCGCGCCCGAGCAGGTGTCCGGCTTCATGCAGGCGGTAACACTGCTCGGGCCCCGCTCGATGGCCGATATCCACGAATCTGCCCTCGCCACGCTGGCGCCGCCGCCCGACCGCCGCGACGAGTTCGAGGCGCATTTCCAGAGCCATTTCTACGGCAACACCGTGGCCGTGGTCGAAGGCGAGGCCGACGAGGAAACCCGCATCAAGAATGACGGCGGCACCAGCGATGAAGAGAGCGAGGTGGCGCGCCAGGAGGAAGGCGGCGAGCTGTCGTCCGGCGCCGAACAGTTGAGCGCTCGCGACTTCCAGCGCGACGGCGACGGGCTTGCCGCTTTCCGCCGCAAACTCGCTACCGCCTTGCCCACCCGCCGCTCCTTCCGCACCGTGCGCACGCACGCGCGCGGCAAGCTCGATCTGCGCCGTTCGCTCCGCGAAATCGTCAGCGCCGACGGCGATATACCGTCGCCGCTGCTGCGCCGAAGGCAGACCGTGCCGCGCAAGCTTTTGTTGCTGATCGACGTGTCGGGCTCGATGAAGCTGCACACATCAGACTATCTCAAACTGGCGCATGCGGCGGTGCAAGGCGCGGACCGGGCTGAAATCTTCACGTTCGGCACGCGGCTGACCCGCATCACCACGGCGCTGCGCATTCGCGACCGAGACCAGGCGCTGGCCCGGGTGGCAGCACTGGTCGACGACTGGGACGGCGGCACCCGCATGGGACCGACGCTGCTCGCCTTCCTGTCGGTGCCGCGCTTTTCCGCATTCGCACGCGGGGCGGCGGTCGTCATCCTGTCCGACGCGCTGGAGCGCGGCGACCATGTCGAGCTGGAAATGGCGATGCGCCGGCTGAGTGCCCGCGCCTTCCGTCTCTCGCTGGCGACGCCGCTGGCGGGCGATCCGCGCTTCCAGCCGGCCACGGCAGCACTTCGCGCCATCCTGCCGGTGCTCGACGATCTGATCGATGGCTCGTCCATATCGGGCCTAACCGATTTCATTCTGTCGCTCGCCCGCCCCGCTCCGGCGGCCGCGGCAATCTGGAAAAGGGTTTCATGATGCAAAAGGCGATAGACGCACACTTCCACATCTGGCGCCGAGAGGATCAGCCCTGGCTGCGCGGCCCGATCGTGCCGCGCATCTTCGGTCCGTACGAACCGATCCGCCGCGACTATCCGATCGAAGAGTTTCTGGCTGACCAGCAAGGCTCTGGCGTCGAAAAGGCGGTCTACGTCCAGACCAACTGGGCTAAGGAGGATTTCGAGACCGAAGTCGCCTTTCTGCAGAAGACGGCTAACGAAACTGGCTGGCCGCACGCCATCGTTGGCTATGCCGACATGACGGTCGACGATGTGCGCCATCAGATCGACCGGCTAGTAAAATACAAGCTGCTGCGCGGCGTGCGCATGCAATTGCACTGGCACGAAACGCCGGCCTTCCGCTTCGCCGCCTCCCCCGATCAGGTCATCGACCCGAAGGTCCGGGCCAATGTGGCGCGGCTGAAGGACTATGGCCTCTCCTTCGACCTGCAGCTTTTCCCGGCACAGATGAAGGACGGGCTGACGCTTGTCGGCGAGAACCCCGAGACCAAATTCATCCTCACCCATGCCGGCATGCTGACCGAGATGTCGGAGGAAACCACGGAGGCCTGGAAAGCCGGTCTGCGCACGCTTTCAGCAGCGCCCAACCTCTATGCCAAGCTCTCCGGCCTCGGCACCTTCGTCCACCGCAACGACCCGGCGCTGATCGCCTACATCGTCGACAACGCCATCGACATCCTCGGCAGCGACCATTTGATGTTCGGCTCGAACTTCCCGATCGAGAAACTCTGGACCAGCCATGCCGAGCTGATCAAGGCGCACCGTGAGGCAGTGGCCAAGCACGGCGCGGCGGCAGAGGCGGACATCTTTTGGAACACGGCTGAACGAGTCTACAGGCCGGTGTAAGGTGAGCACTAAAGAAATTTGCCGACGCCAATGAACAACCATCTCGATCCGCGTCTAAGGGCCGGATTGCTGACGAGCAGTTTTGCAGCCGCTGGGCTAAAGGAATAGTAGAGCTGCGTAATGCCTCTTCCGAACGGATTGGAAAGCAACCTGCCATCTCTAAATCGCAAAAACTTCTGCAGCGTCTCACCCCGATATTCCTCATTTAGAGCGGTTGCTATGAAGCAAAACTTGGCAGTCATTACATCTTTCATTTGGTTCTCTTGGTTAAATATAGTATTTTGCAGGTTTTCCAAGCTTGAATGTATACCACACGATGGGGGGAACTATATGCGGGGGATTCTTGTCGCGCTATTCTTGGCTTTAGCTTCACAAACGACCGCCGCTGATCCTCCCCCAAATTCCTCATTCACGGCAGAAGACGAGACCCATAAGTCACCAAAAGAACAACCCGCTCAAAGTTCGGCCGCCGAACAGACCGCCATAGGCTCGAATTCGCCTCCTCCAACTAGAGCGTTCTGTCATTTGATTGAATCGTAGGGATTCCCGAATCACGACAATTTTGATTCAACCTGCTGGCTGGGAAGGAGGCCAGCCAGGATGGCGTCATCATATT